>NZ_CASGGV010000222.1:0-221696 GCF_949319125.1 Frankia sp. Hr75.2
GCCACGCGGGTGGCCAGCGGGCCGCGGGTGGCCAGGGGGCCGCGGGGCCCGGGGCTGCGGGCCGGCCCGGGACACCGGCGACGCCCCCGACATCGCCGATCATGACGCCGCCGTCGATCATGGTGTTCCGCGGAACCACCGAGCACCACGGAGCGCACCGCGGAGCCACGGAGCCGCGGAGGAGCCGCGGAGCACTGTGGCACCCGGGCCGTCTTCAGCGAGGCGGACAGGCCCAGCTCGACCCGGCCCAGGCCAGTTCACGCCACATCGTCGGACACCGAGCCGGTGCCGGCCAGCACCCGCGGCGCGCGCTGTTCTCTGTGCCAGGCGATCACGACAGCCGGACCGCCAGTCCGTGACGTAACGCACCCAGAGGTCGACGACCGTGTCCGGGGTGAGCTCGCCGATCGCGGCCGGCAGTGCCTTCCCGGCCCGCTCCATTGATCTGAGGTAGACCGCCGTGGTGCGGATCGGCTCGGGAGGGTCAGCTCTGCCAGGCGGTCTCCGAGACGGGGGAGCGGCCGAGCAGGGGACGCCACCACGCCTCGTTGTCCCGGTACCACCCGATGGTGGCCTTCATCCCGTCCGCGAAGCTGATCCGCGGCTCCCAGCCGAGCGTCGTGCGCAGCTTGCCGGAGTCCAGCAGGTAGCGGCGGTCGTGGGAGGGACGGTCCGGCACGATCGTCTTCAGAGAGGCGGGCAGGCCCAGCTCGCCGAGGATGAGGTCGGCGATGGTCTCGATGTCGGCCTCGATGCCGGAGCCGACGTGATAGGTCTCACCGACAGCGCCGCGCTCGAGCACCGCCTCGATGGCCCGGCAGTGGTCCACCACGTGCAGCCATTCCCTCCGGTTCTTCGTGGAGGCGTAGAGCGGCAGCGACTGGCCCTGCAGCGCCCGCGTCACGAACAGCGGGATGACCTTCTCCGGGAACTGGAACGGACCGTAGTTGTTCGAGCAGTTGGTGATGGTCACCGGCAGGCCGTAGGTGTACCCGTAGGAGCGGACGGCGTGGTCCGAGCCGGCCTTGGCGGCGTTGTACGGGGTCCGGGGCAGGTAGGGGGAGTCCTCGGTGAAGGCGCCGGGGTCGTCGAGGTCCATGTCGCCGTAGACCTCGCAGGTGGAGATCTGGTGGAAGCGCGCGACCCCGACGGTCCGCGCCGCCTCCAGCAGGGTCTGCGTGCCCATGACGTTGGTGGAGAAGAACTCGCCGGGACGGATGATCGCCAGGCTGTTGTGGGACTCGGCGGCGAAGTTGACCACGACGTCCACACGGTGCTCGCGCAGCGTGGACTCGATGAGCTCACGGTCACGGATGTCGCCGTGGACGAACGTGATCCCGTCCTCGAGGTCGGCGAGGTTCTCCCGGCAGCCCGCGTAGGTCAGCGCGTCGAGCGCGACCATGCGGTCGCCGGGGTGCGTCCCCAGCCAGTACCTGACGAAGTTGGACCCGATGAAACCGGCGGCCCCGGTCACCAGCAGAGTGGTCATCGTTCGCCTTTCGGTGCGTCGTTCGGTGCGTCGTCGCATCGGTCGCGCCTACATACTTCCCCATGCCTGCGCGGACCGGGGGCAGGGGCGCGGTCACGACGACATTCGCAGGTAACACGGAGCACCTACGCTCCTCCGCGTGGCGGACCTTTTCGAGGGGTATCCGGTGGAGGTCGCGGCAGCGGCCGCCTGGGACGAGGTCTTCGACGCGGCGCATCGCCCCCGGGAGGTGTACACCGCCCTGCACGACGCGCTGCAGCCGCTGAGCAGCTCCGACCTCGCGGCCCGCAAGATCGCGCTCGACCGTGCCTTCCGGGACGCCGGCATCACCTTCAACCTGTTCGGCGAGGAGCGGCCGTTTCCGCTGGACCTGGTGCCCAGGCTGCTCTCCTGCGACGAGTGGGACGTCATCGAGCGGGGCGTGACCCAGCGGGTGCGCGCGCTCGAGGCGTTTCTCGACGACGTCTACGGGCGCGCCGACGTCCTCGCGGACGGCATCGTGCCCCGCCGGCTGGTGCTGTCCAGCTCGCACTTCCACCGTGCGGCGCACGGCATCGACCCGCCGAACGGCGTCCGCGCGCATGTCAGCGGCATCGACCTGGTGCGGGACGAGCGCGGCGACTTCCGGGTGCTCGAGGACAACGTCCGCGTCCCGTCCGGGGTCAGCTACGTCATCGAGAACCGGCGCGCGATGACCCGGGTGTTCCCGGAGCTGTTCTCCACCCACCGGGTGCGCCCGGTCGCCGACTACGCCACCCACCTGCTGCACGCGCTGCGCGCGGCGGCGCCACCGGAGGTCGCAGACCCGACCGTCGTGGTGCTCACCCCGGGCGTGTACAACTCCGCCTACTTCGAGCATGCCCTGCTGGCCCGCCAGATGGGTGTGGAGCTGGTCGAGGGCCGGGATCTCTCCGTCCGGAACAACCGGGTCACGATGCGCACCACCGAGGGTGACCAGCCGGTGCACGTTGTCTACCGCCGGGTCGACGACGACTGGCTCGACCCGCTGCACTTCCGTCCCGAGTCGATGGTCGGCTGCGCGGGGCTGCTCAACGCGGCCCGGGCCGGGAACGTGACGATCGCGAACGCGGTCGGCAACGGGGTCGCCGACGACAAGCTGATGTACACCTACGTCCCGGACCTCATCCGTTACTACCTCGGCGAGGAGCCGGCGCTCGGCAACGTCGACACCTTCCGGCTGGAGGACCCGGACCAGCGCGCCCATGTGCTGGACAACCTCGAGTCCCTGGTGGTCAAGCCGGTGGACGGCTCCGGCGGCAAGGGGATCGTGATCGGCCCGCAGGCGACCGAGGCCGAGCTGGTCGCGCTGCGCGCGCGGGTGCTCGCCGACCCGCGCGGGTGGATCGCACAGCGGGTGGTGAAGCTGTCGACCTCCCCGACCCTGGCCGATGACCGCCTCGGGCCGCGCCACGTCGACCTGCGGCCGTTCGCGGTGAACGACGGGAACCGGATCTGGGTGCTGCCCGGCGGGCTGACCCGGGTCGCGCTGCCCCGCGGCAGCCTGGTCGTGAACTCCAGCCAGGGCGGCGGGTCGAAGGACACCTGGGTACTCGCCCCCGAGCGGGTCGCGCCGGAGGAGGCCGCGCTCCTGCGCCGGCGGTCCGGCCTGACGCCGGCGGTCGCCGCCGGGCCCGACCTCGGCCCGCACTCGTCCGACGAGCAGCAGCAACAGCAGTCCGAGCAGCAGAACCAGCAGGGGGACGGGCTGTGCTGAGCCGCATCGCGGAGTCGCTGTTCTGGATCGGCCGCTACGCGGAGCGGGCCGAGTGCACCGCGCGCATCCTGGACGTCCACGTCCATCGGGTGCTCGAGGACCCGTGGCTGGACGAGACGTCGGCCGGGGCCGAGCTGCTCGCCGTGATGGGCGTCGCCGACCGGTCCGGCCCCGCCGACTCCCGGCACGTCACCGAGGTGCTCGCCTACGAGGCCGCGAACGCCTCCAGCATCCGCGGGTCGCTCTCCGCGGCGCGGGAGAACGCCCGCGGTGCCCGTGTCGTGGTCTCCAGTGACGTGTGGGAGTGCCTGAACGCGACCTGGAACGACCTGCCGCACACCGAGGAGCTCGCCCGCCGGATGGGCCCGCACGTGTACTTCCGTTACGTGCGGGAACGCACGGCGATGCTGGCCGGACTGGTCGACGCCACCCTCGCGCGCGACGACGGCTGGCGCTTCCTGGTGCTCGGGCGCAGCCTGGAGCGGGTCGACATGACCGCCCGGCTGCTGTCGTCGAGCATCAGCGACGACCCGAGCTCGCAGAGCTGGGTCAGCCTGCTGCGTTCGTGCGGCGCGCACGAGGCCTACCTGCGCACCTACCGGCGGGCGGTGGACGCGGCCCGGGTCGCGGAGTTCCTGCTGCTGGACCGGCTCTTCCCGCGGTCGATCTACTGGTCGCTGGCGCTCGCGGAGCAGATCCTCGCCGAGCTGGACACCAGCCGCGGCCTGGTCCGGGCGACCGTGGACGACGCCGCCCGGCGCACCGTCGGTCGGGCCCGCACCGAGCTGGAGTTCCGCAGCATCGACGAGCTCGTCGCCGAGATGCCCGACCTGCTGGCCGCCCTGCAACGGACCTGCTCGGCGGTCAGCGCGGCCGTCACCACCCGGTACTTCGCCCGGGACAGCCCGCGCACCTGGGCGAGCGAGGTGCCCGCCTGACGGCGGGCGGGGAACAACAACGGGCGACGGCTGCGCGCGGCGCCGCACACGAGGGAGACAGGCGACGATGAGCTGGCAGATCCGGATCGAGCACTCGACGGGCTACCGGTACGCCAGCCCGGTGATCTCCTCGTACAACGAGGCCCGGATCATCCCCCAGACCGGGGACCGGCAACTCACACTCGAGGCCACCGTCCGCACCGAGCCGTCCTCGTCCACCTACCGCTACTGGGACTACTGGGGGACCCAGGTCACCGCGTTCGACCTGCACACCCCGCACACCGAGCTGATCGTCACCGGGCGCTCGGTCGTGCAGACAGCGCCCGCGCCGGCGCGGCCCACGGACGTCCCCGGCTGGGACGGCCTCACCGATGACCACGTCTCGGACCGGTTCGTCGAGTTCGTCCGGCCCACCGTCTCGACGCCGGAGCACCCGGAGCTGCTGGCCGCCGCCCGCGAGCTCGCCGCCGCCAACACCCCCGCGGACTTCCTGCCCGCGGTCGGTGACTGGGTGCGGGAGAAGCTGCGCTACCAGCCTGGCACGACCGAGGTGCGCACCTCGGCCGTCGAGGCGTGGCAGCAGGGGGTGGGCGTGTGCCAGGATTTCGCCCACCTGGCGCTCGTCCTGATGCGGGCCGCCGGCATGCCGGCCCGCTACGTGTCGGGCTACCAGCACCCGTCGGCGGACGCCGCGGTGGGCGAGACCGTCAGCGGGCAGAGCCATGCCTGGGTCGAGGGCTGGCTGGGTGAGTGGTGGGGCTTCGACCCGACCAACGGCGTGCCCGCGGGCGAGCAGCACGTAGTGGTCGCCCGCGGGCGGGACTACAACGACGTCCCACCGATGTTCGGCGTGTACTCCGGTGGTGCCTCGACGTCCCTGGGCGTGACCGTCTCGGTGACCCGCCTGGGCTGAGCGCCCCTGGCGAGCCGGGCGGTCGGGAGGACCTGGGCGGTCAGGAGGACTTGATGGCCGAGACGTCCAGCTCGATCTTGACCTTGTCGCTGATGAGCACGCCGCCCGTCTCGAGAACGGCGTTGTACGTGAGGCCGAAGTCCTTGCGGCTGATGCTCGTGGTGCCGGTGAAGCCCGCCCGGACGTTGCCGAACGGGTCCTTGGAGCTGCCCTCGAAGGTGATCGCGAGCTCGACCGGCCGGGTCACCCCGCGGATCGTGAGGTCGCCGGCGAGGACGTAACTGTCCTCGTCCTTGCCGAGCTTCGCGCCGGTGCTGACGAAGGTGATGGTCGGGAACTGCGCGACGTCGAGCAGGTCGGGCGACTTCACGTGCCCGTCGCGGTCGGCGACGCCGGTGTCGAAGCTGGCGGTGTCGATGGTCACCGACGCGGTGGACGCCGTCGGGTTCGCGCCGTCGAGCTCCAGGGTGCCCTGCACGGAGGTGAACTGCCCGCGGACCGTCGTGACCATCGCGTGGCGTGCGGCGAAGCCGATCCGGGTGTGCGCGGGGTCGAGGGTCCAGGTGCCGGTGAGGTCGGCCAGAACGGGAGCGGGAGCGGTCATCGTGTTCTCCTCGGAGTGTGTGAGCTGAGACCGGGGCTGCTGGGTGGTGCCGTCGTGCACGTTACTTGCGTGCGCAACCAACGTGGACGGCGGGTCATTCCATCTCCCTGCGCCCCGCGTGCCTGTGGATGAGAACCGGTCGTCCACATCCGCTCCGCATCGGCTCGGACGAACCCTCCCAGCTCCTACCTTGCGTGCATGACTCGAAGCTCCTCGCATCTGTCCCGGGGTGATGACCGGGGTGACGACTGGCCGCTGGCCGGCCTGGACGGCGGCGACCCGGATGGCTGGGACCAGGACAGCTGGGACCAGGACGGCGGGGCCTGGGACGGCGGGGCCTGGGGCGACGACGGGGAACGGGACGCGGGTCGGGCGGACACTCGCGGCTCGCGGGTGCGGCGGGCCGTCGCCGCTCGCCTCCCGCCGACGCTGCGCGACGCGGTGCTCGCCCCGACGGCCCGGGCGGCGCTGGTGCTGGTGTTGGTCGCCGTCGCGGCGGCGGCCGTGGCCGGCTGGCTGACCTGGCGCGACCGGCCGGTGGCCCTCCAGCCGAGCGCGGCGGCGGTCGGTGATTCGGGGCCCGGTGAGGCCGCGCACGGGCCAGGCGGGTCCGCGACCGCGGCCGCGGAGCTCGCCCGGAACCCGGCGGAGCCGGCGGCGGGCGAGGCGACGCCGACCACGGCGCCGGAGGTCGTCGTGGACGTCGCCGGCCGTGTGGCGCGCCCCGGGGTCGTGCGCCTGCCGGCCGGATCCCGGGTCGTGGACGCCGTGGAGCGGGCCGGCGGTGTGCTGCCCGGCACCGACACGACGGGGCTGGCACTGGCCAGGGTCCTCACGGACGGTGAGCAGGTCCTCGTCGACGGGCGGCCGGGTCCCGCCCCGCCGCCTCCGGAGGCGGCCGGTGGCGGCTCGCCCTCCGGGTCGTCAGCCGGTTCGGCCGGCGGTTCCGCGGTTGGTTCGGCGGGCCGGCCGCTGAATCTGAACACCGCCACGGTGGAACAGCTCGACGCCCTGCCCGGGGTGGGTCCCGTGCTGGCCCAGCGGATCATCGACTGGCGGGCGGCGAACGGGCCCTTCACCTCGCCCGACCAGCTCGGTGAGGTCTCCGGTGTCGGTGACCGGCGGCTGGCGGACCTGCTGCCCCTGGTGACGGCCTGATGGTCGCCGTCGCGATGGAGACCGGGCTCGGCCTGCCGAGCGGCTCTGATGCGGCGGGCGGCGGTCGGCTGGACCTCCGCCTGGTCGGTCCTGCCGTCGCGGTCTGGGGCGGGGCGGCCGCGGCGGGGTACTGGGGCTTCGGGCCGGTGCTTCTCGGCGCCGCCGGCATGGTGCTGTGTGCGTGCCCGGTGGGGGTGCTGATCGCGCTGCATCAGGGTCCCGGCGGCCGGCTCGGCCGGCCGGGAGCGCTGGTGGCGTTCGTCACCCTGGCGTTCCTCGCGGCCGGGGTTCTCGTGGGCGGGGCGGCCGCGCGGCCCCGGTTCACCGGCCCGCTCGCCGAGATGGCGCGGGCCCACCGGACCGTCAACGCCGAGGTCGTCCTGAGCGACGATCCGAAGATCTCGGCGGCGGCGGCGCCGGCTGCCACTTCGGGCCCGCGGGAGGGGGCGACGGTCACCGCCCGGGCTCGACTCGAGGCCGTGACCGGGCCCGGCCGCCGGCTGCGGGCCTCCGTGCCCGTGCTCCTGGTGGGGCGCGGCTCGGATCTCGCGAACTACCTGCCGGGGCAGCGGCTCAGCGTCCGCGCCGGGCTGGCGCCGGCGGGTCCGGGCGACACGATCGCGACGGTTCTGTTCGTCCGGGCACCGCCACGGGCACGGGGGCGCCCGGACGCCGTGCAACGGGCCGCCGGGTGGCTGCGGGCCGGCCTACGGGACGCCGCCGACGTGGTGCCCCAGCCCGCCGGCGGGCTGCTGCCGGCACTGGTCGTCGGTGACACCTCGGGCCTTGATCCCGGGCTGAAGGACGACTTTCGCACCGCCGGGATGAGCCATCTGACCGCGGTGTCCGGCGCCAATCTGGCGATTACCGCGGGGACGGTGCTGTTCCTGCTCGGGCGGCTCCGGCTCGGGGCCCGCTCCAGGGCGGTCGCCGCGGCCCTGGTCCTCGTCGGGTTCGTGATCCTGGCCCGGCCGTCCGCCAGCGTGGTCCGGGCCGGAGCCATGGGCCTGGTCGGCCTGGTCGCGCTCGCCGCGGGTCGGCCCCGCGCGGTGCTGGCGGCGCTGGCCACCGCGGTCATCGCCGTCGTGATGGCGGATCCGGCGTTCGCGCTGTCGGCCGGGTTCGCCCTGTCGGTGCTCGCGACGACCGGGATGATCGTGTGGGGGCCCGGCTGGAGTGACGCGCTGGAGCGCGGCCGCGCGGTCGGCCGGCTCGGCGAGGTCGTGGCGGTGGCCGCCGCCGCCCAGCTTGCCTGTACGCCGGTGCTGGCCTGGCTCGGCGGGGGCATCAGCATCGTCGCGATCCCGGCCAACGTGGTGGCGGCGCCGGCGGTCGCGCCCGCCACCGTGCTCGGCGTGTCGGCGATGGCCGTCGCCGCCGTCAACGACCCGGTCGCCGCGCTGCTCGCGCGGCTCGCGGGGCTGGCCTGCCGCTGGCTCGTGCTGGTCGCGGACGTGGCCGCCGGCGTCCCCGCGGCCACGATCGGCTGGCCGGCGGGGCTCGCGGGGGCGGCCACCGCGCTCGGCTGCGTAGTACTGGTGGTGGCCCTGGCGCGCCGGCGCCCGACCCGCTGGCTGCTGGTGTCGGCGGTGGTGGGCCTGCTGGCGGCCCGGGTGCTCCTGCTGCCGAGGCTGGCGGGCTGGCCGCCGCCGGGCTGGCGGCTCGTTGCCTGCGATGTGGGCCAGGGCGACGGCCTGGTCCTGCGCGCCGGGCCGGCCTCGGCGGTCGTGGTCGACGTGGGTCCTGACCCGGCGCTGATCGCCGCCTGCCTGGATGACCTCGGAGTACGCGAGGTGCCGCTGCTCATGCTCACCCATCTGCACACGGATCACGCCGCCGGCCTCAGCGGGGTGGTGGGCCGGCTGCCGGTGGGGGAACTGGTGGTGAGCCCGCTGCCCGAGCCGGCCGACCAGTGGGACGCGGTCGAGCGCGCGGCGCGGGCGGCGGGCGTGCCGGTGCGGGCCGTCACCGCCGGCGCCGCGGGGGAGACCGGAGCGGTCCGCTGGCGGGTGATCGGCCCGGAACGGGTCCTGCGGGGCACGGCCAGCGATCCGAACAACGCCAGCCTTGTGGTCCTGGCGGCGGTCGGCGGCGTGACGATACTGCTCACCGGGGATGCCGAGCCGCCGGAGCAGCGGCAGGTGGCGCGGCGCGGTCTCGGGCCCGTCGACGTGCTCAAGGTGGCTCACCACGGCTCCGAGGACCAGCTGCCGGAGTTCCTCACCCGGACCGGCGCCGAGGTGGCGCTGATCAGCGTCGGCGTCGACAACACCTACGGGCATCCCGCGCCGAGCACGCTGGCCGGCCTGCACGCGGCCGGGATGGCGGTGGCCCGCACCGACCTGCACGGCACGGTGGCCGTCGTCGAGACGGCCGGCGGTGGCGTCCGGGCGGTGGCTCGCCGGCCCGGCCCGCGAGGAGGCGGGGCCGGCTCGTGACATGCTGATCCACGTGCCGCCGCCCTCCGCCCCGCCACCGCTGGTCGTCGTGAGCGGCGACGAGGACCTCCTCGTCGCACGGGCCGTCCGGGAGGTGCTCGACGCCGCAAGGGCCCGTGATCCGGAGGTCGAGGTGGTCGACCGGTCACCCGGCGAGCTGACCGAGGCCGACATGATCGATCTCGGCGCCACCTCGATGTTCGGGGGTGGCCGGGTGCTGGTGGTTCGGGGTGCTGCCGACCTGGCGGAGGATCTGCGCGACGCGCTGTTGGCCTACGTGGCCCACCCGCTCGACGATGTGGTCCTCGTTGTGGTCCACAGCGGCGTGGTGAAGAACCGCAAGCTCGTTGACGCGATGAAGAAGGCCGGCGCCCGGGTCATGCCCGCGGCGAAGATCACCCGTCCGCGCGACCGGCACGACTTCGTGATCGCGGAGATCCGCCGGCTTGGCGGGCGGATGACCGACGAGGCGGTCCGTGCCCTGCTCGACGCGGTCGGCGGTGACCTGCGCGAGATTGCGGCGGTGTGCGACCAGCTCGTCGCCGACACCGCCGGGGTGATCGACGAGTCGGCGGTCGCCCGCTACCACCGGGGCCGGGCCGAGGCGAGCGGGTTCGCGGTCGCGGACGCCGCCGTCGCCGGCGATCTGGCCGGCGCGCTGACCCTGCTGCGGCAGGCGCTCGAGGGCGGGACGGCACCCGTCCTGGTCACCAGCGCCATCGCCGGCGGGCTGCGTGACCTCGCCCGGGTGTCCGCCGTGGGCGGCGGGTCCAAGTGGGACGTCGCCAAGGCCCTCGGCATGCCGGACTGGAAGGTCGAGCGCGCCCAGCGCGCGGCCCGGAGCTGGTCGGACGCGGGGCTGGCCCGGGCGATCCGGGCGGTCGCGGTCGCCGACGCCGGGGTCAAGGGCGCCGCCGTGGACGCCGGGTACGCCCTGGAGCGGCTCCTCCACGAGGTCACCCAGGCGCGAGGCCGGGGCGAGTACGCCGGGCGGGCGCGGTGAACGACTCGGCGGGCCGGCACGGCGGCCCAGGGCACGGCGAGCGGGACGAGCCCGGCCACGACGGCCACGACGACTACGAGGTGCAGCCCGGGGGGATGCTCGGCCTGCGGGTGCTCCCGGCGGGCTGGATGCGCGGCGTGCTCGGCACGGTGACCGCCCTGGTGACGCTGGTGATCGCCATGGGGGACCTGTCCAGCGCCTGGGTGCTGCTGGTGCTGCCGGCCACCGTCGCGGCGCTGGTGGCGTATGCCGAGAACCTCGAACGGGTGCTGGGCCCGGCTGCTGACCCCGAGGACTGACGACTCGGGGACTGGTTGAGTAGGGGCGTCCCGGACGTGTCCGGGACGCGCCGAAGACCGGGGCCCGTCTGGCGGGTTGCCCGGTCTTCGAACGAAGTCTGTGATGAACCTGACGCGGGCGCGGATGCCCGCGGTCGGGTCAGGAGGCGCCGATCTCCGCGTTGGCCTTGGCGAGCGCCGACTTGCGGTTGGCGGCCTGGTTGGGGTGGATGACACCCTTGCTGGCGGCCTTGTCGAGCTTCTTGGAGGCGATGCGGAGGGCGCTCTCGGCGCGCTCGACGTCCCCGGCCTCGACGGCGTCGCGGAAGCGACGGACGTGCGTCTTCAGCTCGGACTTCACGGCCTTGTTGCGCAGCCGTCGCTTCTCGTTGGTGAGGTTGCGCTTGATCTGCGACTTGATGTTGGCCACGCGGGAGAACCTCTGAGTTTCGAGTCGGGATGGTACGAGAGTGCCGGGAGGCACCGACGTTATCAAACCAGCGTGCCGGGGCGGTGGTGCGGGCGCGGCCACGCGGACGGGCGCGGCGCGCCTGGCACGATGGGGGCCTGGCACGATGAAGGACTCGAGCCCGTGCACATGACAGTCCGTGCACACGGCGCCAGCCGGACCGAGTGCCCGACAGACCGACGAGCAGCGAAACGAGACCAGCCCGCGTGTCCGAAGCCCCGCACGAGGCCTCCGGCGTCGACCCCGCGTCGATCCGCAACTTCTGCATCATCGCCCACATCGACCACGGCAAGTCCACGCTTGCCGACCGCATGCTGGGCGTGACCGGTGTGGTCGAGGCGCGCAACATGCGCGCGCAGTACCTCGACCGGATGGACATCGAGCGCGAGCGCGGCATCACGATCAAGGCGCAGAACGTCCGGCTGCCCTGGCGGGCCGACGACGGTCAGGACTACGTCCTGCACCTCATCGACACGCCCGGCCACGTGGACTTCACCTACGAGGTGAGCCGGTCGCTCGCGGCCTGTGAGGGCGCGGTGCTGCTGGTCGACGCGGCCCAGGGCATCGAGGCGCAGACGCTCGCCAACCTCTACCTGGCGATCGAGAACGACCTGACGATCATCCCGGTGCTGAACAAGATCGACCTGCCGGCCGCGCAGCCGGAGAAGTACGCCGCGGAGATCTCCTCGATCATCGGCTGCGACCCGGGCGACGTCCTCAAGGTCTCCGGCAAGACCGGCCAGGGCGTCCCGGAGCTGCTCAACGAGATCGTCCGCCGTATCCCGGCGCCGAGTGGCGACCCGGACGGCCCGCTCCGGGCAATGATCTTCGACAGCGTGTACGACATCTACCGCGGTGTGATCACCTATGTCCGGGTGGTCGACGGGTCGCTCAGCACCCGTGACCGTTGCCTGATGATGTCCACCGGGACCAGCCACGAGACCCTCGAGGTCGGTGTCATCTCGCCGGAGCCCCAACCGACCGGGTCGCTGTCGGCAGGTGAGGTCGGCTATGTCATCCCCGGTGTGAAGGACGTCCGCCAGGCCCGTGTCGGAGACACGATCACCTCGGCGCGCCGCCCGGCCACGGAGATGCTCGGCGGCTACCGGGACCCGCGTCCGATGGTCTACTCGGGGCTGTATCCCCTGGACGGCAGCGAGTACCCGGCGCTGCGCGAGGCGCTGGACAAGCTGCAGCTCAACGACGCGGCGCTCACCTTCGAGCCGGAGACGTCGGCGGCGCTGGGGTTCGGCTTCCGGTGTGGCTTCCTCGGGCTGCTCCATCTGGAGATCGTCCGGGAGCGGCTGGAGCGGGAGTTCGACCTCACGCTCATCTCGACGGCCCCCAACGTGGTCTACCGGGTCGTCATGGAGGACACGTCCGAGGTCACGGTGACCAACCCCAGCGACTGGCCCGGCGGCAAGATCGCCGAGGTGTACGAGCCGGTCGTGGATGCGATGCTGCTGCTGCCCACCGACTTCGTCGGCGCCGTGATGGAGCTGTGTCAGGGCCGGCGCGGCGTGCTCAAGGGGATGGACTACATCTCCACCGACCGGGTGGAGCTGAAGTACACGCTGCCGCTCGGTGAGATCATCTTCGACTTCTTCGACGCGCTGAAGTCGCGCACCCGCGGCTACGCCAGCCTCGACTACGAGCCCGCCGGCGAGCAGGCCTCGGACCTGGTCAAGGTGGACATCCTCCTGCAGGGCGAGGCGGTGGACGCGTTCTCGGCGATCGTGCACCGGGAGAAGGCCTACTCCTACGGAGTGGCGATGACCTCGAAGCTGCGGGAGCTGATTCCCCGCCAGCAGTTCGAGGTGCCGATCCAGGCGGCCATCGGTAGCCGGATCATCGCCCGGGAGAACATCCGCGCCATCCGCAAGGACGTCCTCGCCAAGTGCTACGGCGGTGACATCAGCCGTAAGCGGAAGCTGCTGGAGAAGCAGAAGGAGGGCAAGAAACGGATGAAGACCATCGGCCGGGTGGAGGTCCCGCAGGAGGCGTTCATCGCGGCACTGTCCACGACCGAGAGCCCGAAGGCGCCGGCGCCCAAGACCGGGCGGTAGCGGCGCGGCGGTCCGCACCGTGCGAGCGGCACGGCGGCCCGTGCCGGCCCTTCGCGGGCCGGGCGCGGGCGGGCGGCCGTCAGACGTTCTTGGGAGCCGCGGCGATCCGGGGAAGCCGGATCGGTTCGGTGGCCGGTTCGGCTTGGGCGAAGCCCAGGGCGAGGACGGATCCCGACCGGTACTCGGTGGTATGTGGGGGTAGAAGTTCCTCGATGGTCACGAGGGCACTGATGGGCTCCTCTTGCATGGTCGAATCATTTCGTACCGACCTCGACTGATCCATGACCAATCGCCCACGATTTGACCCTGCGATTGTCAACAGACCACAAACTGGGTGATTCTGGGCGGTCGGTGGCGTCGTGCCGCCGGTGTCGGCCCGGTGATGGCCCGTAAGGGCGGCGCGCCGGGGCGTCTTGTCCGTTCCTGGTCCCGATGTCGTCCGAGACCGGCAAAAATGACGGTCTCCGGGCACGTTGACAAACAGAGCGTTGCGGTCTCGGCACGCGTTGGGGGCACACTGGGGACATGCCATCCAAGCCTCTCGAGGGGGCGCCGGCACCCGTCGACGGCGCACTCCCCGACGCCGCGCTCACCGAGGTCGGGACCCGGCCGTTCGGTGTCTACGTGCACGTGCCGTACTGCGCGGCACGCTGCGGGTACTGCGACTTCAACACCTATACCCCGGCCGAGCTCGGCGCGGGCGGCCAGGGTGGGGCCGCCTCGTTCGTCGACTCGGTGGCCACCGAGGCCCGGCTGGCCCGCTCGGTCCTGGGCGAGCGGGACCTGACGGTCTCGACAGTCTTCGTCGGCGGCGGCACTCCGACGCTGCTGCCGGCCGCCGACCTGGCCAAGGTCCTGCGGGTCCTGGACGACACCTTCGGCCTGGCCGGCGACGCGGAGGTCACCACCGAGGCCAACCCGGAGTCCGTCGACCGGGAGACTCTCGAACAGCTCCGGGCGAGTGGGTACACGCGGATCTCGTTCGGCATGCAGAGCGCCCGCCCGCACGTGCTCGCGGCGCTGGACCGGCGGCACACCCCCGGCCGGGTGCCCGAGGTGGTCGGATGGGCGCGGTCCGCCGGGTTCCGCCAGCTCAGCCTCGACCTCATCTACGGCGCGCCGGGGGAGTCCGAGAGCGACTGGGCGGCGAGCCTGGACACGGTGATCGAGCTCGCGCCCGACCACGTCAGCGCCTACGCCCTGACCGTGGAGGAGGGCACCAAGCTCTCCCGCCGGGTGCGCCGCGGCGAGCTGCTGGAGCCGGACGACGACCTGCTCGCCGATCGCTACCTGCAGGCCGACGAGGCGCTCGCCGCCGCCGGCCTGACCAACTACGAGGTCAGCAACTGGGCGCGCGACCAGTCCTCCTGGTGCCGCCACAACATGGGCTACTGGCGGGGCGACGACTGGTGGGGGCTGGGGCCGGGCGCCCACAGCCACGTGGGCGGCGTCCGCTGGTGGAACGTCCGCCACCCGACCGAGTACGCCACCCGGGTCGGTGCCGGCCACAGCCCGGCCGCCGGCCGCGAGGTGCTGGACGCCCAGGCCCGCCGGGTCGAGCGGGTCATGCTGGGGGTCCGCCTCGTCGAGGGGCTGGGCCTCGACGCGCTGGGCGAGCAGGCGCTGGACGTCGCCGCCGAGCTTGCGGCGGACGGCCTCATCGTCGCGGACGTCCTCGCGCAGGGTCGGGTGGCGCTCACCCGCCGTGGTCGGCTGCTGACCGACACGGTCGTCCGTGCCCTGTTGCCCGACTGAGCGTCCCGCCGCCCGCCCGGGCGGTGACCCGCGGTCGGAGGATCTCCGTGTGTCCTCGGACGCGGGTCTGCTCACGATGGCTGCCCCGACCTGGGTGGGAAGCTACACTTGGCACTCACGGCGGCCGAGTGCCAGGACCGGGTTACCAGTAGGGCCGGGTTACCAGTGGGACAGGGTGACCAGTAGCACAGGGTGACCGGTCCGGCGCGCGCCGCCAGCCCCGCCTGGCTTACCGAAACCGGCGAAGGGGGTGTGGCCACGTGTTGGAGGAACGGCGGCTGGAGGTGCTGCGGGCGATCGTCGAGGATTTCGTGCTCAGCAACGAGCCGGTGGGATCCAAGACGTTGGCCGAGCGGCACGCTCTGGGCGTGTCGCCCGCCACGGTGCGCAACGACATGTCGGCCCTCGAGGAAGAGGGCTACATCACGCAGCCGCACACCAGCGCGGGCCGCATCCCGACAGACAAAGGCTATCGCCTCTTCGTCGACCGGCTCTCCGGCGTCAAGCCGCTGTCACGCGCCGAGCGCCGGGCCATCCAGAGCTTCCTGGAGGGCGCGGTCGACCTCGACGACGTGGTGCGGCGGTCGGTGCGCCTGCTCGCGCAACTCACACGTCAGGTGGCTGTGGTCCAGTACCCCTCACTCTCGTCCAGCAGCGTCCGACACATCGAGATCGTCACGCTCAACCCGAACCGCCTGCTCCTGGTACTGATCACGGACACAGGCCGGGTTGAGCAGCGGGTGGTGGACATTCCCACCCCGGTCGACGACGGCGTGGTCGGCGAGCTGCGCGGCCTGCTGAACGGCTCGCTGCGGGGCCGCCGTGTGGTCGACGCCACAGAGGTCGCGGCGGACCTGCCCGAGACCGTCCGGCCGGATCTGCGTCCGCACCTGACGACGCTCACCACCGTGGTGCTCGAGGCCCTCCTGGAGCGGCAGGAGGAGCGGGTCGCGCTGGCCGGTACCGCCAACCTCACACGCTCCTCGGTCGACTTCGCCGACTCGCTGCGGTTCATTCTGGAGGCACTCGAGGAGCAGGTCGTGCTCCTCAAACTGATCGGTTCAGCCCGGGAGACCGGTACTGTGACGGTGCGCATCGGGCGTGAGACGGATGTGGACGCCCTCCGCTCAACGTCGGTAATCGCCACCGGGTACGGTCTCGGCCCAGCGGTGCTGGGCGGAATGGGAGTCGTCGGCCCGATGCGGATGGACTATCCGGGAACGATGGCGGCCGTACGAGCCGTCGCCAAGTACGTGGGTGAACTCTTGGGTGCCGACTGATGGCAGTGGATTATTACGCGACGCTCGGTGTGCGGCGTGACGCCACCGGTGACGAGATCAAGCGGGCCTACCGCAAGCTGGCCCGGGAGCTGCATCCGGACGTCAATCCGGACCCGGAGGCGCAGCAGCGGTTCAGGAACGTGACGAACGCCTACGAGGTCCTCTCGGACCCCGAGAAGCGGCAGATCGTCGACCTCGGTGGTGACCCGCTCGCGCCCGGTGGTGGCGCGGCCGGCGCCGGTTCGCCGTTCGGCGCCGGTTTCGGCGGCCTCGGCGACATCATGGACGCCTTCTTCGGTGGTGGCGCCAGCCGCGGCCCGCGCTCGAGGGTGCGCCGTGGGAACGACGCGCTGCTGCGGCTCGAGCTCGACCTGGCCGAGACCGCGTTCGGTGCCACCCGGGACATCACCGTCGACACGGCCGTGGTGTGCGCGACCTGTACCGGCGCGGGCGCCGCGCCCGGCACGCAGCCGTCGACCTGCTCGACCTGCCACGGCCGCGGCGAGGTCCAGCAGGTGACCCGCTCGTTCCTCGGCCAGATGGTGACCTCGAGGCCCTGCCCGCGCTGCTCCGGCACCGGAACGGTCATCGAGCACCCCTGCCGGGACTGCTCCGGTGACGGCCGCGTCCGCAAGCGCCGGACCCTGACGGTGAAGATCCCCTCGGGCGTCGAGGACGGCATGCGCATCCGGCTGTCCGGCGAGGGCGAGGTCGGCCCCGGCGGCGGGCCGCCCGGCGACCTGTACGTCGAGGTCTCCGAGCGTCAGCACGCGGTCTTCAGCCGGGAGGGCGACGACCTCCACTGCGACCTTCGCCTGCCGATGACCGCCGCGGCCCTGGGCACGATGGCGACGCTGGAGACCCTCGACGGCTCCGAGACGATCACGGTGAAGCCGGGCACCCAGCCCGGCGAGGTGCTCAGGCTCGCCGGGCGCGGTGTTCCGCACCTGCGCGCGGTGGGGCGCGGGCACCTGCACATCCACATCGTCGTCGAGACGCCGACGAAGCTCGACGCCGAGCAGGAACGCCTCCTGCGGGAGCTGGCGAAGCTGCGTGAGGAGGAGACGCCGGCGGTGGTCGGCGGGTCCTCCAGCGGGTCCGGCCTGTTCTCCCGGCGCCGTGGCGGTCGGCGCAACCGCTGACCGCGCCCGTCTTCCACCTGGATCCGCTGCCGTCGGCCGACGTCTTCGTGCTGGGCGGCCCCGAGGGCCGGCACGCCGCGACGGTGCGCCGGCTGCGGGTGGGTGAGCGCCTGGACGTCACCGACGGCGCCGGTGCCGCGCTGGAGTGCGAGGTCCGGTCGGTTGGCCGCGACGAGCTCGAATGCGTCGTCCTGCGCCGGCGGTCGCCGGCCGCGGCCGGGCCCCGGCTGGTGGTGGCGCAGGCCCTGGCCAAGGGCGACCGTGGGGAGTTGGCGGTCGAGATGCTCACCGAGATCGGGGTCGACGAGATCGTGCCCTGGGCGGCCTCGCGCTGCGTCGTCCGCTGGGACGGGGAACGCGGCGAGCGGTCGCGCGCCAGGTGGACCCGCACCGCCCAGGAGGCGGCCAAGCAGTCGCGCCGGCACGCCTGGCCGCTGGTCGGCCCGTTGGCGGGCACCGCGGCGCTCGCCGAGCGCGCGCGCCGGGCGGCGCTCGCCGTCGTGCTGCACGAGACGGCGACGACGCCGCTGGCCGGGCTCGCGCGTGCCCTGCAGCCGGCGTTCGCGGTCGAGTCGGTGCCCGCGGTCGAGCCGGAGATCGGCGAGATTCTGCTGGTCGTGGGTCCGGAGGGCGGTGTGGCCGACGGTGAGCTCGAGGCGCTCACGGCCGCCGGCGCGGTGGCTGGCAGGCTCGGCCCGACGGTGCTGCGGACGTCCACGGCAGGCGTGGTCGCGGCGGCCGTGGTACTCGCCGACATCGGTCGGCTGGGCGGATAGACTCGAGATCGGCCGGTAACGTGTCGGCCCCGCCCCGGGTGGCACAGCTGGCCGGTGGCGTGGTTGGTGTGGCACAGCATGGCTGGCGTGGCACAGCGTGGCTTGTTCGCAGTTTCGACCTGGTCCTCGGTGGCCGAGGCATGGATCCGACGGTCCCGCGGCGTTACCGCCTTCTGAGGGCGACCTTCGTCCCAGGTTGAAGCGAGAGGTGCTCCGGCCCAGGCGGCCGTACTACATGCCCGAATCCGACACCCCACCCGGCTCCCGGGTCACCACACGCATCGTCGTCCCCGACGGGCACAGCATGGTGAGCCTGCTCGGGCACCAGGACCAGCTCCTGCGTGTGATCGAGAAGGCCTTCTCCTCTGACATCCACGTCCGCGGCAACGAGATCACGATCACGGGTGACCCGGCGGAGAACGAGCTGGCCGCCAGGTTGTTCTCCGAGCTCGTCGCGCTGCTCGACGCCGGCACCGAGATCAGCCCGCAGCACGTCGACCACTCGGTGGCGATGCTGCGCAGCGGCGCGGGGGAGCGGCCTGCCGAGGTGCTCACCCTCAACATCCTGTCCAACCGTGGTCGGACGATCCGTCCCAAGACGTTGAACCAGAAGCGGTACGTGGACGCGATCGACCAGCACACGATCGTGTTCGGGATCGGCCCGGCGGGCACCGGCAAGACCTACCTGGCGATGGCCAAGGCCGTGCAGGCGCTGCAGGCGAAGAAGGCCAACCGGATCATCCTCACCCGGCCGGCGGTCGAGGCGGGTGAGCGGCTCGGCTTCCTGCCCGGGACGCTCTACGAGAAGATCGACCCGTACCTGCGTCCGCTCTACGACGCGCTGCACGACATGATCGACCCCGACTCGATCCCGCGGCTCATGCAGAGCGGCACCATCGAGGTCGCGCCGCTGGCGTACATGCGTGGCCGTACGCTCAACGACGCCTTCATCATCCTGGACGAGGCGCAGAACACCTCGGCCGAGCAGATGAAGATGTTCCTGACCCGCCTCGGCTTCGGGTCCAAGATCGTGGTGACCGGTGACGTCACCCAGGTCGACCTGCCCAGTGGCACGCAGAGTGGCCTGCGAGTGGTCCGCGAGATCCTGGACGGCGTCGCCGACGTCCACTTCGCGACCCTGACCAGCACGGACGTCGTCCGGCACCGGCTGGTCAGCGACATCGTCGACGCCTACGCGCGCTGGGACGCGGCGAGCCCGGCACCGAGCACGGACGCGCGCCCCACGCGGGCGGCCCGCCGGGACCGCCGATGAGCGCCGGTGCCGGCGCTGGCGCCGTGGCTCCCGCCCCGGCGGCGGGAAGGGTTCTCTGATGGCCGTCTTCGTCGCCAACGAGTCGGGCGTGACGGACTTCGACGAGGTCACGCTGGCCGCGCTCGCCCGTTTCGTGCTCGACACGATGAAGGTCAACCCGTTGGCGGAGCTCTCGGTCATGCTCGTCGAGATCGACGCGATGACCGACCTGCACGTGCGCTACATGGCCGAGGAGGGCCCGACCGACGTGCTCGCCTTCCCGCAGGACGAGGCGTTCGAGCCGTCGTGGTCGGAGTCGCCCGAGGAGGACCCGACGACCCTGCTCGGCGACGTCGTCCTGTGCCCCGAGGTGGCCCGGCGGCAGGCCGCGCAGGCCGGCCACGGGATGGAGCGCGAGCTGCACATCCTCTGCACCCACGGCATCCTGCACCTGCTCGGCTACGACCACGCGGAGCCGGAGGAGGAACGGGAGATGTGGAAGCTCCAGAACAGCCTGCTGGCCTCCTGGGACACCGCGGCCGGCACCGGCGCCTCCTGACGGGGCCGGGCCGCCATGGACTCCGGTGATCTTCTCCTCGTCTTCATCGCCGCGGTGACCGCGCTCGCCGCAGCGGGCCTGGGCGCGGTGGACGCGGCGCTGACCAGGGTCTCCCGGGTCAGCGTCGACGAGTTCGCCCGGCAGGGCAAGGCGGGGGCGGCGAACCTCGCGCGGGTCGTCGCCGACCCCGGGCGCTACCTGGCGTTGTTGCTGCTGCTGCGGATCGTCGGCGAGATGGCCGCGGCGGCCTGCATCACCGTCCTGGCCGTGCACGCCTACGGCTCCGGGTTCGCCGCCGTCGGGCTGGGGGCCCTGGTGTCGACGCTCGTCGCCTACATCCTCGTCGGCGTGATGTTCCGGACGCTCGGCCGCCAGCACGCCCCGGCGGTGTCGCTGGCCACCGCCGGGCTGACCATCCGGCTCGCGAAGGTCTTCGGCCCGCTGCCCCGCCTGCTGATCGCCTTCGGCAACGCGGTGACGCCCGGCCCCGGCTACCGGGACGGCCCGTTCGCCTCGGAGGCGGAGCTGCGCGACCTCGTCGACCTCGCCGAGGAGAACGAGGTCATCGAGCCCGAGGAGCGCGACATGATCGCCTCGGTGTTCGAGCTGGGTGACACGCTCGTCCGCGAGGTGATGGTGCCGCGGCCCGACATGGTCTTCATCGAGTCCGACAAGACCGTCCGGCAGGCGATCTCGCTGGCGCTGCGCAGCGGCTTCTCCCGCATCCCGGTGATCGGCGAGAGCATCGACGACGTCGTCGGCATCGGCTTCCTCAAGGACATGGTCGGCTGGGAGCGGGAGGGCCGGGAGAGCAGCCGGGTCGCGGAGGTCATGCGCCCACCCGTGCTCGTCCCGGAGAGCAAGCCCGCCGACGACCTGCTGCGCGAGATGCAGGCGTCGCGCACCCACATGGCCGTCGTCATCGACGAGTACGGCGGCACGGCCGGCCTGGTGACCATCGAGGACGTCCTCGAGGAGATCGTCGGTGAGATCACGGACGAGTACGACAGCGCCGCGCCGCCGGTCGAGTGGCTCGACGACGACACCGCCCGGGTGACGGCGCGGCTCGACGTCGACGACCTCGCGGACCTGTTCGGCGTCGAGGAGCTGCCCGGAGCGCAGGACGTCGAGACCGTCGGCGGGCTGCTCGCGAACGCGCTGGGCCGGGTGCCCATCCCCGGCGCGACGGCGGACGTCGCCGGCCTGCGGCTGTCGGCGGAGCGCGCGGCCGGGCGGCGCAACCAGATCGGCACCGTCGTCGTCCACCGGCTGTCCCCGGCACCGGGCAACGGCGGGAACGGAGCCGGCAAGAGCGGCGATGGCAGGGGCACCACCGGCAAGGGTGCCACCGGGAGTGACAGCAAGGGCAGCAACGGCAAGGGCACCAACAGGAAAACCGACGGCAAGAAGACCGACGGCGAGTCGGAGGGCCACCCGCCGGGCCCAGCGAGCAGAAAGGTGACATCGTGACGTCTCCCACCCCGCCGGCCGGCCTCGTCCTTGAGGCCGAGGACGCGAAGCTGGTGGTGCTGGCTCGGTCCGCCCGGCTGCGCGCGTACACGTCCGCGGGCCAGCCGGCCGAGGGCGCGGCGGTGCGCGACACCGACGGCCGGACGTACGCCGCCGCGACTGTCTCCCACACCCGGCCCGAGCTGGCCACGTCGGCGCTGCGTGCCGCGGTCGTGGCGGCGGCCTCCAGCGGCGCCCGCCGCTTCGAGGCCGCGGCCGTGGTGACCGAGGCGGGCGAGGCCGCCGGCGACGACCTGGCGATGCTCGCCGAGTTCGGCGCCGGGGTGCCCGTCTACCTCGCCGGTCCCGACGGCGTCGCGCACAGCCGGGTGACGAGCTAGTGGACATCGAGCTCGCCGACCCGGCGACGGACTTCCGGTCGGGGTTCGCCTGCCTGGTGGGGCGGCCCAACGCGGGCAAGTCGACGCTGACGAACGCCCTGGTGGGGACGAAGGTGGCGATCACCTCCGGGCGGCCGCAGACGACCCGCCACGCCATCCGGGGCATCATCAACCGCCCCGACGCGCAGCTCATCCTGGTCGACACCCCGGGGTTGCACCGTCCGCGCACCCTGCTCGGCCAGCGGCTCAACGACGTCGTCCGCACGACGCTGTCCGAGGTCGACGTGATCGGCTTCTGCATGCCCGCCGACGAGCCCCTCGGCCGCGGCGACCGCTTCATCGCCGACGAGCTGGGCCGGATGGCGGGGCGCACCCCGGTGGTGGCGATCCTGACCAAGGTCGACGCGGTCGGCGACCCGGACCGCGTCGGCGCCCGGCTGCTCGAGGTCTCCGGGCTCGGCGACTTCGCCGACATCGTGCCGGTGAGCGCGGTGTCGTCCTTCCAGGTCGGCACGCTGGCCGACGTGCTCGTCTCCCGTCTGCCCGAGGGCCCGCGGCTCTACCCCGACGGGGAGCTGACCGACGAGCCCGAGCAGGTCATGGTCGCCGAGCTGATCCGCGAGGCGGCGCTGGAGGGGGTGCGTGACGAGCTGCCGCACTCACTGGCCGTGGTGGTCGAGGAGATGATCCCGCGGGAGAACCGCCCGGAGGACAGGCCGCTGCTCGACGTCCACGTGAACGTGTACGTGGAGCGGCCGAGCCAGAAGGCGATCGTCATCGGCGCCGGCGGCTCCCGGCTGCGCGACGTCGGCACCCGGGCCCGGACGCAGATCGAGGCGCTGCTGGGCACCCCGATCTACCTGGACCTGCACGTCAAGGTTGCCAAGGACTGGCAGCGGGACCCGAAGCAGCTGCGCCGGCTGGGCTTCTGAGCGTCACGGCGCGGAGCATCATGGCCGTGGGTGTCACGACGGTGTCGGCAGCCGGCGCCGCAGGCGGTCCCACCAGCGCCGGGCCGGCGACCGCTCGTCGGTGGTCCGGCCCGCCGGGGCGCCGACGATCTCGCCGTCCACGATCTCGAGGATGGGCGGCATCGACGGCCGGGCGGGCTCCGGCTCCGGCTCCGGCTCCGGCGCCGGGGCGTCGGCCCGCATCAGCGGCGGGTCGTCACCGCTGAGCGCGGTGGCCAGCAGGGCCTGTCTGTTGGCCACGATGTAGTCCTTCACCGCGGCCGGCTGGAGGTCGTAGCGGGCGAGCTTCTTGCCGCGCAGGTCGATCCGCTCGACGGCGTAGCGGCCCTTGGCCGGGTTGCCGAACTCGGCGCCGGTACGCCGGTCCAGGTCCATCGAGACGAGCCGGCAGACGAAGAAGTGCTGCAGGTTCATCCCCTCGCCGCGGGGCGCGGCGGTCACGTAGACCTGCTGGACCCGGTCCACCACGGCGCCGAGCTCCTCGGCGAGTTCGCGGTGCAGCGCGTCCTCCACCGAGGCGTCCTCGGGGTCCACGCCGCCGCCCGGGGTGGACCAGTACGGCTTGCGCTTGGGGAAGGTTCTGCGGAACAGCACCAGCCGCCCGTTCTCGTCAATGATGATGCCTCGCGCCGTCCGCCGAACAACCCGCACCCACACATGATGGCGATCGCGGCAGCGGTGGTCGCCGGAATCCCCGCCCAACGCCGCGCCAGCGGTCTGCCGCCGCCGGGTCCGTCTCGTCGTGCCCTGCGGGCGGCGGCCTACCTGTTCGGGGGGACGGGCGTGCAACCATGGGAACGTGCCGGTGTATCGCGATGAAGGCGTCGTCCTGAGGACGGCGCCCTTCGCCGAGGCCGACCGCGTCGTCACGGTGCTCACCCGGCGTAACGGCCGGGTCCGCGCGGTGGCCCGGGGGGTGCGGCGGACGTCCTCGCGGTTCGGTGCCCGGCTGGAGCCCGGCACCCACGTCGACCTCCAACTGCACGAGGGTCGGTCGCTGGACACGGTGACCCAGGCGGACATTCTCGGTGCCTACGGTGCGACGATCGCGCAGGAATACGCGCGGTACACGGCGGCCGCGGTGATGCTGGAGACGGCCGAGCGCCTGACCAGCGAAGAACGCCAGCCTGCCCTACGGCTGTTCCTGCTGCTCGTCGGCGGCCTGCGTACCCTGGCGGGCGGTGAGCGTCCGCCGTCGCTGGTCCTGGACGCCTTCCTGCTGCGTTCCCTGGCGGTCTCGGGGTACGGCATGGCCCTCGACGAGTGCGCCCTGTGTGGGGAGCCGGGGCCGCACCACTCGCTGTCCGTTCCCGGCGGCGGCGTAGTGTGCCCGGAATGTCGACCGCGGGGTGCGGCGTCGACGTCTCCGGCCGCGGTGCGGCTGCTTGCCGACCTCCTGCACGGTGACTGGGACGGCGCCGAGGCGAGCGATGCCCGCGTCCGGCGGGAGGCCGGCGGCATCGTGGCCGCCTACCTGCAGTGGCATCTCGAGCGGGCGCTGCGCGCCCTTCCGCATCTCGAACGGACGTGAGGGCCACGGGCATGGGCGGCCGGAGGACACGTGGCCGAGGGCGGGGGCCCTGGCCGGGCACGGCAGTGCGCGGCGGGCGTGAGGGACCGTGTGAGGAGCGGGGACGGGATGTGTGCTGCGAGACCGGCGGTCCGGGTGTGCGCGGGCCGGCCGGTTCGGACCATGGGGGTGAGCGCCCCACCGGGGCGGAGGTCGGTCGCCGTGCCGTCGGCCCGAACGAGAGGATGTCGGCTGTGAGCCTGCGTGAAGAGGTGGGCCGGCGGTTCCGCGATCCGCGTCCTCATCCGTCCGGAGCGCAGCCACCGCCGTTGCCGCCGGCCCTGGTCCCGCAGCATGTCGGGATCGTCATGGACGGAAACGGGCGCTGGGCGAAGCTGCGCGGCCTGCCCCGTACCAAGGGGCACGAGGCGGGTGAGGAGGCGCTGTTCGACTGCGTCGAGGGCGCCATCGAGATGGGGGTGCGCTGGCTGTCGGTGTACGCGTTCTCCACGGAGAACTGGAAGCGCTCGCCGGACGAGGTCGCGTTCCTGATGCGGTTCACCGACGGCGTGTTCGGTCGCCGTATCGACGACATGGACGAGCTCGGAGTCCGGGTCCGCTGGGCGGGCCGCCGTCCCCGGCTGTGGGGCAACGTGATCCGGCGGCTGGAGTCGGCGGAGCAGCGCACCCGGGACAACGACCGGCTCACGCTCGTGATGTGCGTGAACTACGGCGGGCGGGCCGAGCTGGCGGACGCCGCGGCGGCGATCGCCCGGGACGTGCGGGCCGGCCTGCTGCGCCCGGAGCGCGTCAACGAGGAGACCGTCGCCCGGTATCTCGACGAGCCCGACATGCCGGACGTCGACCTGCTCATCCGGACGTCCGGCGAGCAGCGGCTGAGTAACTTCCTGCTCTGGCAGGCCGCGTACGCCGAGTTCTCCTTCGTGCCCACTCTGTGGCCTGACTTCGACCGCCGGGATCTGTGGCTGGCCTGTGAGGAGTACGCCCGTCGTGACCGGCGCTACGGCGGGATCATCACCAACCGTGCCTGACCGCGACCAGACGGGGGCTCCGGTGGTGGCGGTCCTGCGCTTCGAGGTGCCCGAGCCGGCCCAGGTCGACTTCGCCGCGGCCGGGGAGCGGGTGGTGGCGGCGCTCGCCGGCCAGCGCGGGTTCCGCTCGGCCCGGCTCGGCCGCGCCGTCGACGAGCCGGTGGCCTGGCTGCTGGTGACGGAGTGGGCGGGGCCCGGGGCCTGGCGGCGGGCGCTGTCCGCCTTCGCCGTGCGGTGCGAGCTGACACCGCTGCTGGCCTGGGCTCAGGACGCGCCCGGCGCCTTCGAGGTGCTGCACGAACGGGAGGCCGACGGCGCGGCGCGCTCGCACGGGTCCGCGCTGGCGCCGGACGCCGCCGTAGCTGCGCCCGGCGGGCGCCGGGAGGGCTAGCTGCGCCCGGCGGGCGCCGGGAGGGCTAGCCACGCCCGGAGCACGCCACGCGGGCTACGGGTAGCGGCGCCGCCACCCGGTAGCCTCGGCTGTGAGTGGCCGAGACCGAGTCGCCGAAACCGAGCTGCCGAGGCTGAACCCGATGCTGACCATGCAGGACGCCCTGCTGACGTTGACCCGCTACTGGACCGAGCGCGGCTGCATGATCGTGCAGCCGTTCAACACCGAGGTCGGCGCCGGTACGCACAACCCGGCGACCATCCTGCGGGTGCTCGGCGGCGAGCCGTGGCGGGTGGCCTACGTCGAGCCCTCGGTGCGCCCGGACGACTCCCGCTACGGCTTCAACCCGAACCGGCTGCAGACCCACACCCAGTTCCAGGTCGTCCTCAAGCCCGACCCGGGCAACCCGCAGGAGCTCTACCTGGGCAGCCTGCAGGCCCTGGGCATCGACACCGCGGCGCACGACGTCCGCTTCGTGGAGGACAACTGGGCCTCGCCGGCGCTCGGCGCCTGGGGGCTGGGCTGGGAGGTGTGGCTGGACGGGCAGGAGATCACCCAGTTCACCTACTTCCAGCAGGCCGGCGGCCAGAGCCTGGACCCGGTGAGCGTCGAGATCACCTACGGGATCGAGCGGATCCTGATGGTGCTGCAGGAGGTCCGGCACTTCACCGAGATCGCCTACGCGCCGGGGGTCTCCTACGGCGAGGTGTTCGGCCAGGCCGAGTACGAGATGTCGCGGTACTACCTCGACGAGGCCGACATCGACACGGTGCGCCGCATGTACGCCGACTGCGCCGCAGAAGCGCGCCGCCTCATCGACGCCCGGCTGCCGGTGCCCGCGCACATTTACGTGCTGAAGTGCTCGCACGCGTTCAACATCCTGGACTCGCGCGGCGCGGTCTCCACCACCGAGCGGGCCACCTCCTTCGCCCAGATGCGCGGCATGTCGCGCGAGGTCGCCCAGCTCTGGCGGGACAGGCGCGACGAGCTCGGCGACCCGCTGGGGGAGGCGCCGCGCCTGGCCCCGGCCGTCGCCCGGCCGGTCGACCCGGCCGCCGTGCCGGCGGGGCCGGCCACCCTGCTGTTCGAGATCGGCACCGAGGAACTGCCCGCCGCCGAGGTGACCCGCCAGACGGCCGCCGTCCGCGCGGCCCTCGTCGAGCGGCTCGCGGCGACCCGGCTCACCTACGGCGAGCTGCGGGTGCAGGGCACCCCGCGGCGCATCGTCGCGATCGTCGACGACGTCGCGCCGCGTGAGCCCGACGTCGAGCGGGTCGTGCGCGGCCCGCGCCGCTCCGCCGCCTACGACGACCAGGGCGCGCCGACGAAGGCCGCGACGGGTTTCGTGCGCGGGCAGGGCGGCGACGTGGCGGACCTGACGGTCGTCGAGCACCGCGGGGTGGAGCACGTCGCCCTGGTGCGCACCGACACCGGCCGTCCCGCGACGGAGGTGCTCGCCGAGGTCCTCGGCGCCGTCCTGGGCGGGCTGCGCGCCGAGCGGAACATGCGCTGGAACGACCCGGAGCTGTCCTTCAGCCGTCCGGTGCGCTGGGTGGTGGCGCTGCTGGGCGGGGCGGTGGTCCCGGTCGCGGTGTCGACGCTGGCCGCGGGCTCCACCACCCGCGGGCACCGGCGCGCCGGGTCCCCGCCGATCGAGGTGACCGGCGCCGTCGGCTACCCGGAGCTGCTCGCCGAGAACTCCGTCCTGCTCGACCCGGCCGCGCGCCGCGAACTGATCGTCGACGAGGCCGCGAAGCTGGCGGCCGAGCACGCGGGCACGATCGACCTCGACACCGAGGCCGACGTCCTCGAGGAGGTGACCAACCTGGTCGAGTTCCCGCGTCCGGTGCTCGGCTCCTTCGAGCCGCGTTACCTCGACCTGCCTGCCGAGATCCTCACCACCGTCATGCACAAGCACCAGCGCTACCTGGCGGTGCGGGACACGGCCGGGGCGCTGCTGCCCTGCTTCGTCACGGTCGCGGACGGCGCGGTGGACGTGCCGCTGGTCCGCGCGGGCAACGAGGCGGTGGTGCGGGCCCGGTTCGAGGACGCGGCGTTCTTCTTCGACGCCGACCTCAAGGTCCCGCTGGAGACGTTCCGCGCGGGGCTGGCGAAGCTGACCTTCGAGCAGCGGCTCGGGTCGGTGGCCGACCGCGCGGAGCGCATCGCGCGGCTGGCCGGCCTGTTCGCGGACCGGCTCGCCACCTCCGACGCGGGCGCGCTGTCCCCGGCGGAGCGGCGGACGTTGGACCGCGCCGGCGAGCTGGCCAAGTTCGACCTCGCCACCCAGATGGTGATCGAGCTGTCCAGCCTGGCCGGGACGATGGCCCGCGAGTACGCCCGCCGCGCCGGCGAGCCGGAGGCGGTCGCCGTCGCGCTCCACGAGATGGAGCTGCCGCGCCGGGCCGGCGGGACGCTGCCGGCCACGGTCCCCGGCGCGCTGCTCGCCCTGGCCGACCGGATCGACCTGCTTGCCGGGCTGTTCGCGCTCGACGCGGCGCCCACCGGCAGCTCCGACCCGTTCGGTCTGCGCCGCGCCGCGCTGGGCGTCACCGCGATCCTGGCCGAGCGGCCGGAGCTGGCCGGGATCACCGTGGCCGACATGCTGGCCGAGGCCGCGAAGCTCGTCCCGGTGCCGGTTCCGGAGGCGGCCCTGGAGCAGGCCGACGCGTTCGTGCGCGGCCGGTTCGCCCAGTACCTGCTCGACACCGGCGTCGACCACCGGCTGGTCGGCGCGCTGCGCCCGCTGACCGGCCGGCCCGGCCAGGCGATGGTGACCCTGCAGGCACTGCGCCCGCTGGTGGAGACCGCGTCGTTCGCGCGGCTGGCCGCCGCGCTGGGGCGGGTCCGCCGGATCGTCCCGGCCGACGTCGCGCCGGGCATCGAGATCAGCGCCCTCGTCGACCCCGCCGACCACCGCCTCGCTCAGGCCGTCACCGAGCTGTCCCGCCAGCTGGCGGCGCGCACCGCCGGCCGCCTGCCCGGGCTCGACGACTTCGTGGCCGCCGCCGGGCAGCTCCCGGACGCGGTCGACGGCTTCTTCGACGCGGTGCTGGTGATGGCCGACGATCCCGCGCTGCGCGCGGCCCGGCTCGGGCTGCTGGCGGAGATCCGCGACGTCGCCGCCGAGGTGCTGGACTGGGACGCGCTCGGCCCGCTGCCGGCCGCGCCGGGCGGCGCCGACGGCCCCACCGGCACCTGAGTACGCGTTGCGGAGCACCCAGGTGCGCCCGGGAGGTTTGGGCTGGTCCCGGACGGCTAACGTGACATCGCGTGGATCTGTCCCTCCGGCGGCTTGTGCCCCGTCCGCCCTCGGCGTCCTGGTTCAGGGTGCCCTGGTGGCGCTGGGCGGCCCGAATCGTCGCGATCATCGTCGGGATCGTGCTGCTCGGGTCCGTGATGACCTTCGGGCAGGTGTGGTGGGTCGGGCGCGGTGACGACCGGCGGGCCTCCGACGCGCTGATCGTCCTGGGCGCCTCGCAGTACGACGGCCGGCCGTCCGCCATCCTGGCCGCCCGGCTCGACCACGCCCTCGAGCTCTACCGGTCCGGGGTCGCGCCACGGGTCATCACGGTGGGCGGCAACCAGCCGGGGGACCGCTTCACCGAGGCCGAGGCCGCCGGGTCCTACCTGCGTGACCACGGCGTCCCGTCCAGCGCCGTGCTGGTGGTGCCCCAGGGCGTCGACACACTGTCGTCGCTGACCGCGGTGGCCGGGCTGATGGACAGCCGGCAGTGGCGGTCCGCGGTGGTGGTGACCGACCGCTGGCACAGCCTGCGCTCCCGGGCGATCGCCGACGACCTCGGCGTCGACGCGGTGACGTCGCCGGCGACGGCGGGCCCGGCCAACCGCGGGTTCGGCACCCAGATGCGGTACATCCTGCGCGAGGGGATCGGGTACCGCTTCTATCAGCTGTTCCATCGGGCCTCGCCGTCCGCGGCCCACACACCCGCCGTCTGACCCGCCCGGGGATCCCCGGGCGGGTGCCCCACCGGGGGGCGGCGGGACGCGCCCGCCGCGTGATGATCACCACGGTGTGGTGTCGGCCCAGGACGGGTGGACGTCGCGGACCACGCCCAGTAGTCCCTGCGTCCCGGCCGATCGCCAGGTGGCGGCGGGGCCGTGCGGGCCGGGTGACGAGCGGGAAGGTGTGACGAAGGCGCGATTGCGCCAGGCGTGGCGGGCCGTAGGTGCTGGTACGGTTCGGATCGCGGAGTGACAGGGTACTTCGGCAGGCGACGGAACGCTCGGGCCGGCCGGCCCTTGACACATCCGTGCAACCGATCTGCGCAGCACAATCCTGACTAAGGAGGCTGGTGTGGCAACTCCCGTGTCCGAAGTGGTCGGTGTCGCCGACCTGGAGACGGTTCGGGAACTCGCACAGCAGCTGCGGGTCGACTCGGTGCGCAGCAGCACCTCGGCCGGATCCGGTCACCCGACCTCCTCCATGTCCGCCGCGGACGTCATGGCGGTGCTGCTGACGCGCCACCTGCGCTACGACTGGGACACCCCGGACGACCCGGCGAACGACCACCTGATCTTCTCCAAGGGGCACGCGTCGCCCCTGATCTACTCGATGTTCAAGGCGGTCGGCGTCGTCACCGACGACGAGCTCATGACCGGCTACCGCCGGTTCGGGCACCGGCTGCAGGGCCACCCGACCCCGGTCCTGCCCTGGGTGGACGTGGCGACCGGATCGCTCGGCCAGGGCCTGCCCGACGCCGTCGGGGTCGCGCTGGCCGGCAAGTTCCTGGACAAGGTTCCGTACCGGGTCTGGGTCGTCTGCGGCGACAGCGAGATGGCCGAGGGCTCGATGTGGGAGGCGCTGGACAAGGCCGCCTACTACGGTCTGTCCAACCTGATCGCGATCGTGGACGTCAACCGTCTCGGCCAGCGCGGTCCCACCGAGTTCGGCTGGGACATGGACGCCTACGCCCGCCGGGTCGAGGCGTTCGGCGCCCGCGCGGTCGTGATCGACGGCCACGACCTGGGCGCGATCGACGCCGCGCTCGCCGACGCCGAGGACGCCTCCCGGCCCACGGTGATCCTGGCCCGCACCCGCAAGGGCGAGGGCTTCTCCGAGGTCGCCGACGCCGACGGCTGGCACGGCAAGCCGCTGCCCGAGGACATGGCCGCCCGGGCGATCGCGGAGCTGGGCGGCGAGCGGAACCTGCGCGTGCGCGGCCCGGTTCCCCCGGCGGACATGGCGCGCCCGGCCCCGGCCCAGAAGCCGGCGATCAAGCTCCCCACCTACGAGCTGGGCGCCAAGGTCGCGACCAGGCGGGCCTACGGCCAGGCGCTGGCCGCGGTCGGCGCGCACACCGACGTCGTCGCCCTCGACGCCGAGGTGAGCAACTCGACCTACGCCGAGGACTTCGCCAAGGCGCACCCCGAGCGGTTCTTCGAGATCTTCATCGCCGAGCAGCAGCTCGTCGCGGCCGCGGTCGGCCTGTCGGTGCGCGGGTACGTCCCGTTCGCCTCCACGTTCGCCGCGTTCTTCTCCCGCGCCTACGACTTCATCCGGATGGCGGCCATCTCGCAGGTCGACATCCGCCTGGCCGGATCGCACGCCGGGGTGGAGATCGGTGCGGACGGCCCGTCCCAGATGGCGCTCGAGGATCTCGCGATGATGCGGGCCGTGGGCGGCTCGACGGTGCTCTACCCGAGCGACGCGACCTCCGCGGCCAAGCTGATCGAGGCGATGGTCGGGATCTCCGGTGTCAGCTACATGCGGACGACCCGCGGTGCCTACCCGGTGCTCTACGGCCCGGACGAGACGTTCGCGCCGGGCGGTTCCAAGGTGCTGCGCAGCTCCGACGCCGACACCGTGACGCTGATCGGCGCCGGGGTCACCCTGCACCACTGCCTGGCCGCGGCCGACGTGCTCGCGGCCGAGGGAGTCTCGGCACGGGTGATCGACCTGTACTCGGTCAAGCCGGTGGACACCGCGACCCTGGCGGAGGCGGCGCGGGCGACCGGTGGCCGCCTCGTCGTCGCGGAGGACCACTACGCCGAGGGCGGCCTCGGCGGCGCGGTGCTCGAGGGCCTCGCGGGCGTCCTGCGCGACGGCAGCGTCTCGCTGCGGCTGGCGCATCTTGCCGTCGGTGAGCTTCCCGGTTCCGGTACCCCGGACGAGCTGTTGGACTTCGCCGGCATCTCCACGCCGCACATCGTCGAGGCGGCGCGCGGCCTGCTGCGCTGAGACCACCTCCCGCGCCGGCTCGTCCGGCGCGGGATCCGCGGCCGCCCGTCCCCCTGGCCGGGCGGCCGCGGATCGTCACCGCGAGGGGTCGTACCAGACCTTCGCGGCGTTCCGGAGCCGGGCGATCACCTGGTCTCCGATCTCGAGGGCGGGCCGGTCGCCGGCCACCCGGGCCTGGGCACGCAGCTCCGTGCCGCTGACGGTGGTGCCGCTGACGGTGCCGCTGCCTGCCCCCGGGCCGGGGATGTTGGCCGCGTTGGCCGCGAGGGCGGCGTCCTCGTCCCGCACGGCGAGGGTGACCAGCACCTCGTGGCCGTGGTAGTCCCGCGCGACGACGCGGGCGAGGCGGCCCGACTCCTGTCCGCCGCCCGTGCCGGGCGGTGTCATCCGGCAGTGAGCGTCCGCGGGCACGAGTTCGATCTGCTCGGGCCGGACGAGCACTGTCACCGGCACCGGCACCGGCCCAGGAGCGGGGTCGGTGAGGTCGACGTCCGTCCCGGTGACGGGCACCGTGCCCAGGGGTGTGCGGACCTCGCCGTCGCCGAGCCAGCCCCGGACCAGCGCGGCCTCGCCCACGAAGCCCGCCACCCACGGGTCGGCCGGCATCGAGTAGACCCGGTGCGGCGCGTCGACCTGGACGATCCGCCCCGCCCGCTGCACCGCCACCAGGTCGGCCATGCTGAGCGCCTCGTCCTGATCGTGGGTCACCAGGATGGCGGTGGTGCCGTCGGCGAGCAGCGCCTCCCGGACCTCGCGGCGCAGCGTCGCCCGCAGACCCGCGTCCAACGCCGTGAACGGTTCGTCCAGCAGGATCAGCGCCGGCCGGGGGGCGAGGGCGCGGGCGATCGCGACCCGCTGCTGCTGCCCGCCGGAGAGCTGGTGCGGCATGCGGTGGCCGTAGCCCTCGAGCCCCACCAGCGCCAGCACCTCGGCGACCCGTCCGGACCGGCGGGTGGCGTGGTCCAGGCCGTATCCCACGTTCCGCGCCACGTCGAGGTGCGGGAACAGGGCTCCCTCCTGGGGCACGACGGCGGCGCGCCGGTGGTGTGGCGGCTCGTGGACGCCGGGTCCGGCGACGGTCCGGCCCCGCACGCTGATCTCGCCCGCGTCGAGGCGTTCGAAGCCGGCGACGGCCCTCAGCAGCGTCGTCTTCCCGCAGCCGGACGGGCCGAGTACCGCGAGCAGCGAGCCCGCCGGCACGACGAGATCGAGGCCGTCGAGTGCGCGGACCGATCCGAAGCTGCGCACCGCGCCCCGCACCAGCAGCGCGGGCGGGTCCCCGCCCGTCCCCGCGCGGCTCACCGGGACACCTGTGCGCCGGACTCGGCCAGCACTCCGGTGCGGCGGGCGAGCAGCCATGCCGGACCGGCGGAGACCACCAGCAGCAACGCCGCGTACGGGGTCGCCGCGGCGTAGGCGGCGACGCTTGTCTGCGTCCACAGCTCGGTGGCCAGGGTGTCCATGCCGGTCGGCCGCAGGAGCAGCGTCGCCGGCAGCTCCTTGACGCAGGCGATGAACACCAGGGCGGCGCCCGACGCCACCCCGGGGATCATCAGGGGCAGCGTCACCGTCCGTAGGACGCCGAGCGGGCGTCTGCCCAGTGAGGAGGCGACCTCCTCGAGGACCGCCGGGGCCTGCGCGGCCGCGGCGGCGATCCCCGCGACGGCGAGCGGCATGAACAGGGCCGCATAGCCGAGGGCGAGCAGCCACGTGCTCTGGTACAGCGGGTAGGCGACGTTGATCCCGAAGAAGACCAGGGAGAGGCCGATCACGACGCCGGGCAGCGCGTGCGAGAGGTAGGTCAGCCGTTCGAGCAGGGCCGCCAGCCGCCCGGGTGAGCGGACCGCGAGGAGACCGACCGGCAGCGCGAGAACGGTGGTCAGCGCGGCGCCCGTGCCGGCCAGCCACAGCGTCGCCCCCGTCGCGCGGGCGACCTCACCGAGCGTGCCCGGCTCCGACACGCCGGCCGCCAGGCGCCGGGCGAGATTCACCGCCGGCAGACCCAGCGAGAGCGCGCAGAGCCCGGCCATCGCGGCGGCGACCGGGAGCCGGGCCCGTCCCAGGCGCAGCCGCGGGTGCGGCCGCCGGGCCCCCGACCCGAGCCGGGTGTAGCGGGCGTGCCTCGTGCGCGTCACGCTCTCCGCCGACAGGACGACCACGGTCAGCAGGACGAGGGCCGTGGAGAGCAGCACGGCGCCGGTCCGGTCGAAGCCGAGGTCGAACGTCACGAACACCGCGCGGGTGAACGTGTCGGTCCGCAGGATGGACACGGCCCCGAAGTCGGAGAGCACATACAGTGCCACCAGCAGCGCGCCGGCGCCGATCGCCGGGCGGATCTGCCCGAGTGTCACCGCGACACCGGTGCGCAGCGGTCCGCGTCCGAGCGACGCCGACACCTCCTCCTGCGCCGGGTCCGCCCCGACCAGCGCCGCGGTCACCGGCAGGAACACATACGGGTAACAGCAGAGTGTCAGCACGAGCGCCGCCGGCCAGAAACCCTCCATCCCCCGGAACGTCGACACCCAGGTGAAGGCGGCGATGTAGGTCGGCACCGCGAGCGGGAGCGCCGCCAGGACGGCGAACGCCCGCCTGGCGGGGAGGTCCGTGCGCGTGACGGCGAAGCCCGAGCCGACCCCGAGTACCACGCAGGCGGCGGTGACCACCGCGGCCAGTGCCAGGCTGCGTGCGGTCAGCTCCGCGACGCGTGTGGTCAGCACCGTCTCGGCCCACCCCGCCCAGCCCGGCGTGAGCGCCCGGACCAGCAGGTAGCAGAGCGGTATGGCGGTGACCGCCGCGGCGCCGAGGGCCGCCAGCGACAGCAGCGGACGACGGGGCGGCGACAACCGGGACAGCGGGAGGGCCCGCGACACGGCGCTCAGGGTGTCAACCCCGACGCCTGGATGAGGGCGATCGTGCCCTCGAGACCATCGAGGTCGTTGAGGTCGACGTCCGGCGTGGTCAGCTCGGCCAGCGCGGGCAGCCCGGCCGGGCCGGCCACCCCGTCGACCACGGGGTACTCGAAGGTCTGCTCGGCGAAGTACGTCTGGGCGTCCGGGCCGAGCAGGTAGTCGACGAACGCCTGCGCCTCGGGGTCGTCGGCGGCGGTGGTGAGGACCCCGACCCCGGCGACGTTGACCAGCGCGCCGATGTCACCGCCGGGGAAGAAGTGCAGCCGGGCGTCGAGCCTGTCCGGCGCGACGCCGCGCTCGGCCGCCAGCTCGCCCACGTAGTAGTGGTTGATCAGGCCGATGTCGAGCGTGCCGGCGTCGACCTCCTCGAGAACCGCGAGGTTGCTGTCGCGGATCTGCGGCTCGTTGTCCGCGAGCCCGGCGAGGAACTCGCGGGTGCGCTCCTCGCCGTGCACAACGGTCATCGCGGTGACGAAAGCCTGGAACGAGGCGTTGGTCGGCACCACCCCGACCCGTCCGCTCCACCGGGGCTCGGTGAGTTCGAACACCGACGCCGGCAGTTCCGTCTCGGCCACCGCGTCCGCGTTGTAGACGAGGACCCGGGATCGCGCGGTCACCCCCACCCATTCGCCGCCCGCGGATCGGAAGCCCGCCGGCACCGAGTCCAGGCTTGCCGCGGGCAGCCGCGTGAACAGGCCCTCCTTGGCCACCGCGCCGAGCGCGCCGGCATCCTGGGCGAGGAAGACGTCGGCTGGTGACCGGTCGCCCTCCTCCAGGAGCTGGGCCGCCATCTGCGCGGTGTTGCCGTACCGGGCCTCGACGTCGATGCCGGTGTCGGCGGTGAACCGCTCGAGCAGCGGCGCGATCAGATCCTCGTTCCGGCCGCTGTACAGGGTGAGGGAGCCCTCGGCCGCGGAGCCGCCGTCGTCGCCGCAGGCGGTGAGGACGGTGAGGGCGGTGACGAGCGCCGCCAGTGCGAACCCGGACTGCGCTCTGCGGCGTGCGTGGCGTGCGTGGCGTGCGTGGCGTGCGCGCCGCCGCGGGTGCCGGTGGGCGTGCGGCGCGTCGTCGGGGGTGCTCGCGCGGACATCAGGCACGGCGGAAGTCCCTCTCTGTGAGACGTGCTGGCAGCGCGACCGGGCCCGCCGCAACTTCTACGATGTTTGTAGAACTTAGCGGAGCCTTACCTTAAACCTGATGACTGTGGCGCGGTTCACATATGCCACGCAAAGGCTCGCCTGGGCCCCGCTGACCAGCGCGTTCACGGGCGGCAACCGGCCGCGGCCCGGGGTGGGTGAGGGTCAGCAGTCCCTGTTCGTGAAGGCGAACGGGAGGGGAAGGTCGACCAGCGCCTCGATCGCCAGACCGCAGGACGCGGCGGCGAGCGCCGCCGGGAGCGCGGACAGCGCAATCCGGTTGAGCCGGTTCCCGGGCGGCGGCACCAGCAGCGCGGCCACGCGGCGCGGGACCGGGCCGGACCCGGACGGCAGCCGTCGTCGTCGGGCGCTGACCGGTGCCCCGTACCGGCCGCCGACGACTCGGCGGCGGCGGCCGGGATCGCGGCGGAAACTGCCGATGTGCAGGGTGGTCGTGCCGCACACGGCGTGGGGTGAGGTCGTCAGCAACGCGGCTGTGCTGATCGCGCGGGCCACGACGCGGCGGTCCCGGATCACCCGGGCGGCGTCCTCGTCCGCCCAGCGTTCGACGGCGTACTCGAGGGTCGGCGCGACCGCGCGCAGGCCCGGATGCGCGGCGGCGGCGAGCCGCGCGGCGAAGCTGAAACGGTGATGGCGGGCTGCCAGGTGGGCGCGTTCGTGCGCGATGACGATCTCTCGTTGCTCGGCGGTGAGCGCCGACATCATGCCGCTGGTCACGACGATCCGACCCGGTGATCCGGGTAGGGCGAACGCGTCCACCCGGTCGTCGGGCACCACGACGACCTCGGCGGCACCGGGCAGCGCCGCGGCCTGCGCGCGTGCCGACCGAAGCCCGAGCCGTTGCCGGCGTACCGTCGCCCCGACCGCGCCGACCTGCGCGCAGAACGCGACGAGCGACGCCCAGGACAGCCACCGGGGAGTGACGGCGGTCCGCCAGGCGTCGGTCACCGGCCCGGTGCCGACCACCAGGGCCCAGAGCTCGACCGCGGCCGGAGCCGCGAGCGCCGCGAGACTGATCATGCTGGCCGCGGCGACCAGCACCGCCGCGACGGTGCAGGCGACGACCGCCGTCCGCGGCCACAGCAGATCCACCAGCGCGCGGATGACCAGCATTGTCAGCAGGGGGGCGACGAGCACCGACCCGAGGAGATGATCACTCATCGGACTCGGTGATCAGGGATCGCAGCAACGCCTCGTCGCCGGGGGAGAGGGCGGCGAGGAAGTGAGCCAGGGCCACCCGGTGATCGGCCTGGTCGTCCAGCAGCCGTGTCATCCGCCGGGCGGCGGCGGCGGCCGGGTCGCCCGCGGCGTAGCGGTACGCACGGCCGTCGCGGTGTCGCGTGACCAGGCCTTTGGCGTGCAACCTGGTCAGGATCGTGACAACGGTGCTGTAGGAGAGCGGGATCGACCCGGGAAGCCGCGCGCGTACCTGGGCGGGCGACAGTGCGCCGCCGGACTGGGCCAGGATGTCGACGATCTCCGTTTCGAGGGAACCCCGTGCCCGGCGACCCGTCGCGGACCGACCCGTCGAGTCGACCCGCTCGGCGTCCGCGCCGGCGGGCCCGCCGTTCTCGGTGTTCTCGGTGTTCTCGGTGTTCTCGGCCGAGGCACCGTCGGGGCCGCGCCGCTCGCCGGACGGCATCGCCTCGTCGGGGCTCATAGGCCCACCTTACGAGTGGGTCGGCACGGTCCGGGCGGTCTCAGCCGGGTCGGTTCAGGCGGCCGAACGCGTGGGTCAGTGGCTGCCCGAGCAGGATGGGCCCCGCCAGCGACCCGACCGAGGCGGCCCGCAACGGCGGGGCCACAGCCCACCGCCGGCCCCGCGCCGTCCGCTCGCCCACCCGGACCGCGCCCCGCCAGAGCGCGGCCGCGAGGTGCTCCGCGCGCGGTCGGCTCAGTCGCGCCCGTTCGGCAGCGGCCGCCGTGCCTGTCCCGATCGCCAGGCAGAGCAGGAGCACCGGCAGCGGCCCCAGCGAGGGAAGCGCGATCTCGTACACCGCGTAGTGCGTGAGATAGGTGTACAGGGACGCGCCCGCGATCCCCCCGGCGAGCGCGACGACAGCCCCGGGAAGCGGCACCCGTGGGACGAACATGAGCGCGGCCAGGCCCACCAGCACCACCGTCTCCCGTGTCGGATTGCCGAAATAGCCCGGTACCGTCGCGGCCGCGATCCCCAGCACCGTGAGACGCCCGGCGGTGCCCGTCGCCCGGCAGGCGAGCCAGCCGAGCATGAAGAACCACGCCGCGCCATGCGTGACGTAGAACGCGCTGGGGAAGGTCCCGACGCCGTCCGTCGGGATGTTGACCAGCAGCGCGAGCCCCAGCAGCACGAGGGCGAAGACGAATCCGTTCCGTTGTTCCCAGCGCCGGACCGAGGGGATCGCGAACAGCGCGGCCAGCAGGACCAGCACCTGGACGAGGACCTCGACGAACCAGTACCCGGGCACCCCGCGGCGCAGGTAGTTGTCGATCAGTGCCACGTTGGACAGGCCCACGTCCGAGGCCCTGGCCGCCCGCCAGGCCAGCCAGAGCATGGACGGGACCGCGATGCGCCCGGCGGCGCGCAGGATCCGGCGGCTCGTCGCCGCCCGCCGCCCGGTGCCGCCGGGGCCGCCGGGCGTCAGGCAGAACCGCGCGAAACTCCACCCGGCGACGACGAGGAGGAGATGCGCCCCGCCGAGCAGATGGAACAGCCCGACATGGTTGGCGACGATGAGCACCACGGCCACCGCCCGCAGCACGACGTTGACCTCGACGGTCCGGATGAGACCGGTTCCGGTTCCGGTCGTGCGGGCCGGGAGGGTGCCGCCGCCGTCCCGGCCGCGTGCGCGCCGCCGTCCGGGTCGTCGCGTGTACCCGTCGCGCTGGGCGGCGAGGCGTTCGAGTTCGGCCACGGGCATCGTGGGCCAGGCGGTCGGGAGATGACCGAGCACGCGCTCGATCTCCAACGACATCCGCACATAGGTCAGGGAGTCGCCGCCGAGCCCGACGAAGGTGGCGTCATCCGGTACGTCGGCGTGGCCCAGGATCCGGGCGAACCGCGCGCGAACGACCGACGTCGCCGCGGGAGACAGGGCTGCAGGCGGGCCGGACGGGTGCGCGCCGGACGTCTCGGCCCCGGAGGGGTGCGCGTCGGCCCATGCGCGGACGGCCGGATAGTCGATCTTGCCGTTGGGTCGGCGGGGGATCGCCTCGACGGCCAGTACCCGGACATGGGCCGGTGGCAGGCGCAGCCGGGTGGCCAGGACGGCGGCCGCCTGATCGGTCCCGGGTGCCGTCACCAACACGGTCAGCTGTTCGTCCGTTCCGACGCACGCCGCGCTCAGGCCGCGCTCGGCGAGGATGCGCTCGGTGCGGTCGAGGTCTATGCGCAGACCGAACAGCTTGACGAAGCGCGAGGCCCGTCCGACGATCTCGTACAGCCCGTCCGGTGCGCGGCGCGCGATGTCACCGGTCGTCAGAGCCTCCACCGTGCGGCCCGCCGCGAGGTCCGCCGCGTTCTCGGCGTATCCCATCATCACGTTCGGTCCCCGGTAGACCAGCTCGCCCTGCGAGGGCTGGTCGGGGTCGGGGACGATCTCGAACGATCCGCCGGGGATCGGTCGTCCGATCGACTCCGGGCGGGTCATGGCGAGGTCCGGCGGCAGGTACGCCATCCTCGCGGTCGCCTCGGTCTGGCCGTACATCGCGAAGAACCGCCAGCCGCGGCACCGGCCGAGCCGTGCGAGTTCACGGATCCGCTGTGGCGCCAGGGCACCGCCGGCCTGGGTGACATACCGCAGGAGCGGCAGATCCATGTCCTCGAAGCCGATCCGCCGCAGCAGGTCGAACGTGTACGGCACCCCGTGCAGGCTGGTCGCGCCCCACTCGCGGAACATCGTCCAGAACCGCTCGGCGGTGACCGAGCCCTCGGGGAGCAGCAGCCCGGCGCCGCGCGCGAGGTTGCTGTTCACGACCGAAAGGCCGTAGCAGTAGTGGATCGGCAGCTGGACCGGTGCGCGGTCGCTGTCCCGGATATCCAGGTACGACGCGATCGCCTCGGCGTTCGCCTGGACGCCGTCGGCCGAGAGCCGGACGAGTTTCGCGGATCCGGTCGAGCCCGAGGTCGACAGCAGCAGGGCAAGGTCGGGGTGCAGGTCCCGGGTCGGCCCGGTGTGGTGCTCGCGCATCCGCCAGCCCTCCGGTGCGCGCGCCAGGACGACGTCCGGGCGGTACACCGCGGTGAGTTCCCGAGCCTGCTCGTCGTCGGGGCCGACGAGCAGCACGGGATGCCCGGCGGCGAGCGCGGCGAGGTAGACCACGAGCGGCTCGGGGTCGTCAGACAGCTCGGCGGCTCCCAGGATCATCACCAGCCGCCGCGTCGGGCCCAACCTCGTGACGGCCTGGTCCACCCGGTCCGCGAGCTGGCGGTAGGTGAGCGTTGATCCGTCGGCGCCGACGGTGGCGAGCCGGTCACCGAAGACGCGTAGTCCGCGCGCGAACGGGACGCCAACGCTGGCACGCATCTCTGGCAGGCCCCGACCCTCGCACAACGCAGACGACGACACCGGGTGGATGACGGCGGACTGGAGATGGGCCCGTGTCAGGGCCAGTCCCCATACATGCCCACGTCATCCACCCAGGTGGAAGGCGCTTAGCTTAAGCTCACCTTTCCCTGGAACGCCAGAACCGGGTCCTTCGTTCGGCAGGCAGGGTGAACGGCGCGATGTGGCGAGGCGGCAGTGTGACGGGAGACGCCGGCGGGTATGGGCAGCCGCGTGGTGAGGGTGGGACGTCCCCTCGGGGTGAGTCGAGGGGGATCAGTCGTCGCCGGCCGGGGACGGACCGCCACCGAAGGTCATGTCGACCAGGGTGAGGTAGAGGCGGTCCGGCCGTGGCAAAAAATTGATCTTCGAGAGGGCCTGGTCCTGCCCCGCGGACTCGACCACGAACTCGCCGTAGCCGAGGAGCCGCCCGAGCGGGTCCCGGTTGTAGGTGAGATCCGTGATCTTCGACAGTGGCATCGTCTGAACCTTCCGGAAGACGATGCCGGACACCTTCAGCAACCGCTTGTCGGTGATCATCAGGTGGTCGAAGTGCCAGTCCGCGATCTTCCAGAGCATCCGGAGGATCATGAACAGGGCGAAGTACCACAGCACAGTGGTGATCGGCCCGGTGTCGATGCCCTGTGCCGCGAAGAGGATGTTCACGACGAGCGCGAGCATGACGGCACCCAGCGTCTGCAGAAGGACCGGCAGCATGATGGCCCAGTGCAGCCGGACCATCATCACCAGGCGTTCCTGGGAGGCCAGGTACTTGGTGTCCCGCAGCGCAGGGTCGGGAAGCTGGAGTCTCACCACGGACGAAGTGTCGCAGACATGAGGCCCCGCCGGGACCGCATCACAGGGCCGTGTCTGTCACGAACTCCGACACTCCGTTCCCGATGTCCTCGAGCCAGCCGAACACCCGGTCGATGATGCTCGCGGCGCTGTCCGGTGCGGTGACGACGAAGAAGATAAGGAATGCGATCGCACCGTACTTGACGATCTTGTCCACGGCGGGCCTCCGGGCCGAGTTGGGGGAACGGGGTGCGCCCAAAGTATCGCCGTTGCGATCGACGTAGGTACGTGAATCGCGCCGATACGCTCGGCTATGTGGTCAGTGAGTGGTATGACCCTGCCGACCTGGCGCGACGGGTCACAGAGCAGGACAAGGCTACACCGGGCGAACGCACCCCGTTCGAGCGGGATCGTGCCCGGGTGCTCCATTCGAGCGCCTTGCGGCGACTTGCCGGAAAAACCCAGGTCGTGGGCCCGCTCGACGACGACTTCCCGCGCACCCGGCTGACCCACTCGCTCGAGACGGCGCAGATCGGGCGCGGTCTGGCCCGCTCGCTGGGCGCCGATCCCGACCTGGTGGACGCCGCCTGCCTCGCCCACGACATCGGGCATCCCCCGTTCGGTCACAACGGAGAGGCGGCGCTCGACCAGGCGGCGCACACCTGCGGCGGGTTCGAGGGCAACGCCCAGAGCCTGCGCGAGCTGACCCGGCTCGAGGTGAAGATCGTCGCGCCCGCCGGGGAGACCGGCGGTGGCGCGGCCGGCGGCGGCGTGGGGCTGAACCTGACCCGGGCGACCCTGGACGCCGCCGTGAAGTACCCGTGGCTGCGCCGCGCCGGCACGCCGAAGTTCGGGGCCTACGCCGACGACGCCGGCATCCTCTCCTGGGTGCGCCGCGACGCCCCCGGCGCGCGGCGCAGCTTCGAGGCCCAGCTCATGGACTGGGCGGACGACGTGGCCTACTCCGTGCACGACCTGGAGGACGGCGTCGTCGCCGGGCACATCGACCTCGCCGCGCTGCGTGACCCCGAGCTGCGTGCCGAGCTGGCCGCCCGGACGGCGGCCTGGTACCCGGACGTCGACGCGCCCGCCGCGGCGGCCGGGCTCGACCGGCTGCGCGCCCAGCCGTGGTGGATCCGGGAGGAGGTCGGGTCCGTCGCCGGCCTGGCCGCGCTGCGCGCGATGACCAGCGAACTCGTCGCCCGGTTCTCGATGGCCGCGGTGCGGGCCACCCGCGAGCGGCACGGAGATGAGCCGCTGCGCCGCTACCGGGCCGACCTGGTCGTGCCGGTGGAGACGCTCGCCGAGTGCGCGGCGCTCAAGGGCGTCACCGCGTGGTACGTGATGGGCCGGCCCGGCGCCGCCGAGCGGCGGGCCCGGCAGCGCGAGCTGATCGCCGAGCTGGTCGACCTGCTCGCGGCCAGCGCCCCGGCGTCGCTGGACGCGCCGCTGGCCGACTCCTACCGGCACGCGGCCGACGACGCGGCCCGGCTGCGGGTGGTCATCGACCAGGTCGCCCGGCTCACCGACGCCAGCGCCGGGCGCCGGCACGCGGCACTGACGGGCCGCCCGCTGCCGAGGGCGCTGTGACCAGCGAAAAACGACGTACGCTGTGATCGCTGCCGACAGCGTTTGGGATGGGATGTGACCGTGGCGCGATGCTGGAGTGATCCGGGTGGTCCGTCGGGCGCGTCCGTTGTGGTTCGTGGCGCATCATGGTTCGGCCGGAGCGCGCCGCTCGGTGTGGTCGAGCGTGCGCGTGCGGTGACGTCGCCGTGGCGGTCCGTGGGGTCGCCGATCGGTCGCCCACGGAGTTCCTGCCGGCAAGATCGGCACTGTCGGCCGGATGACAAGTACCATCACGCTAAAGGACCGTTGACACCGGCGTCATCGGTGGCACCGTCCGGCCGGCGGCATAGTAGCCCCGGCGGTCGGCCGTACCACCGGCAGCGTCGTATCAGGTGACCGGACACAAGTAACCCGCGACGCGCAACCCCCGACCGGGGCGCGCCGTCTATCCAGTGACTCGGACCAGTGACCTCGGAGCCCGCCGCTGGTGGGTCCGCCGGACGTGAGCAGGGAGGGTATCGGTGGCCGGACGCATCCGCGACGCTGACATCGCTCTCGTACGGGAGCGCTCACCCATCGCGGACGTCATCGGTGACCACGTGCAGCTCCGTCCGGTCGGCGGTGGCAGCCTGGTCGGCCTGTGCCCGTTCCACGACGAGAAGTCACCGTCGTTCAACGTGCGGCCCTCGGTCGGGTTCTTCCACTGCTTTGGCTGCAACGAGGGCGGGGACGTCTACGCCTTCATCCGCAAGATCGACGGGTTGACCTTCCCGGAGGCCGTCGAGCGGCTCGCCCGGCGGGCCGGCATCACGCTGACCTACGAGGGCGGGGGCACCACCAGCCGCGCGGTGACGAGCCAGCGTCAGCGGCTGCTGGACGCCCACCGGCTGGCCGCCGAGTTCTACGTCGAACAGCTCCACTCCTCCCCGGACGCCCGGGCCGGCTGGGAGTTCCTGGCCTCGCGCGGCTTCGACCGGGCGGCGGCGGAACAGTTCGGTCTCGGCTACGCGCCGTCGTCCTGGGACGCGCTGACCAGGCACCTGCTCGCCCGCCGGTTCACCGCCGAGGAGCTGGAGCTGGGCGGGCTGGCGAAGCGGGGCGGCCGCGGCGGCCTCATCGACCGGTTCCACCACCGCCTGCTGTGGCCGATCCGCGACCTCGGCGGCGAGGTCGTCGGTTTCGGCGGCCGGCGCCTCGCCGAGGGCCCCGATGCCGGTCCCAAGTACCTCAACACCGCCGAGACGCCGCTGTTCAAGAAGGCGAAGCTCCTCTACGGCGCCGACCTGGCCCGCCGCGAGATCGCGCGCCGCTACCAGGTTGTCGTCGTCGAGGGCTACACCGACGTCATGGCGTGCCACCTGGCCGGGGTGCCGACGGCGGTCGCGAGCTGCGGAACCTCCTTCGGTGCCGACCACGTCGCGATCGTCCGCCGGCTGCTGATGGACTCCGACGCCCGCACCGGCGAGGTCATCTTCACCTTCGACGGAGACAAGGCGGGCCAGGCCGCCGCCCTGCGGGCCTTCGAGTACGAGGACCGCTTCGTCACCCAGACCTTCGTCGCGGTGCAGCCGGACGGCCTCGACCCCTGCGACCTGTGGACGCAGCACGGTGACGCGGCCGTGCGCGACCTGGTGGCCAGTCGCCAGCCGCTGTTCGAGTTCGCCATCCGCGGCGTGATCGACCGCTACGACCTCAACACCACCGAGGGCCGCATCGCCGCGCTGGACGCGGCAGCCCCGCTGGTGAACCGGCTCAAGGACGCCGGCATGCGGCACCGGTACGCGGTGAACCTCGACCGCTGGCTCGGCTTCCTCGACGAGCGGTTCGTGGTCGAGCGGGTGGGGCAGCACCGGCCGCAGGCCGGGGCGGCCGAGGGCGTCGGCGCGCGCCGGCGGCTGGACCCGGCGCCGGACGATGCGACCGCCATCGTCGAACGGGAGACCCTCAAGCTCGCCCTGCAACATCCGGGGCTGGCCGGACCGATGTTCGACACGCTGTCCACGGAGCTGTTCACTGTTCCCGCGTACCGCGCCGTCCGGGAGGCGATCGCCACGGCGGGCGGGGTGTGCGCGGGGCTGTACGCGGCCGGTGACCCGTCCGGCTGGGTTGCGGCGGTGGTGGACGCGACGCCGGACGAGGAGCTCCGGCGGTTCGTCCTCGCGCTCGCTGTCGAGGGAGTGCTATGGGACCACGATGTGGACGACCGCTACGTCGACAAACAGATGTCGCGTCTGCAGGAGCTGCACGTGACGCGTCTGGTCCGGGAGGTCAAGTCGCGGGTGCAGCGGCTGAACCCGGCATCCGACACGGAGGCCTACAACCGTGCGTTCGGTGAGCTGATTGCCTTGGAAGAGCGCAGTCGCCAACTCCGGGAGCGGGGCGTAGGTGCCGCGTAACCTGGGTCGATCCCGAGAAGGAAGTGACGAGATTCCGCCCATGAGTCCTACCGTCCTACCCCGTGAGGCCCAGGTGGACGAGGTCAAGGACCTCATCACCCGTGGCAAGGAGATCGGTTTCCTCACCACCGAGGACGTCACGGTCGCGATCCAGGCGGCCGAGCTGCCCCCCGAGCAGGCCGAGACCGTCCTGCAGGTGCTCAACGACGAGGGCATCGAGGTCCTCGAGGCCGGGGGGGAGAACGCCGACGAGGCGGATCTGCTGGCCCGTCGCCGCCGCGAGGAGGAGGAGCTCGCGCTCAAGGCGCCGACCTCCGACCCGGTGCGGATGTACCTCAAGGAGATCGGCAAGGTACCGCTGCTCACCGCGGAGGAGGAGGTCGACCTCGCCAAGCGGATCGAGGCGGGCCTGTTCGCCTCCGAGAAGCTCGCGGTGGCGACGAAGAAGACCTCCCCGCAGATGCGGCGGGATCTCGAGGCCATCGAGCGGGACGGTCAGATCGCCAAGCGGAAGCTCGTCGAGGCGAACCTGCGGCTCGTCGTCTCGATCGCCAAGCGCTACGTGGGGCGCGGGATGCTCTTCCTGGACCTCATTCAGGAGGGCAACCTCGGCCTCATCCGCGCGGTCGAGAAGTTCGACTACACCAAGGGCTACAAGTTCTCCACCTACGCCACCTGGTGGATCCGGCAGGCCATCACCCGCGCCATCGCGGACCAGGCCCGGACGATCCGCATCCCGGTGCACATGGTCGAGACGATCAACAAGCTGATCCGCATCCAGCGCCAGCTCCTGCAGGACCTCGGCCGGGAGCCGAGCCCGGAGGAGATCGCCAAGGAGATGGACCTCACGCCCGACAAGGTGCGGGAGATCCTCAAGGTGTCGCAGGAGCCGGTCTCCCTGGAGACGCCGATCGGTGAGGAGGAGGACTCCCACCTCGGCGACTTCATCGAGGACTGCGACGCGGTCGTCCCGGTGGACGCCGCCAGCTTCATCCTCCTGCAGGAGCAGCTCGACTCCGTGCTGCACACGCTGTCCGACCGCGAGAAGAAGGTGATCCAGCTGCGCTTCGGCCTCACCGACGGCCATCCGCGCACGCTGGAGGAGGTCGGCCGCGAGTTCGGGGTCACCCGGGAGCGTATCCGGCAGATCGAGTCGAAGACGCTGTCGAAGCTGCGCCACCCGTCCCGATCCCAGAAGCTGCGCGACTACCTGGAGTAGTCGAACTCGTAGTAGTCATTCGTTGACTTAACGTGTTCGGCCTGTCAGGGTCGGACCTTGTGACGCAGCGGTCAGGCAGTCCGGAAGGATCTGCGGCTCCCGGACTCTCTGACGGTAGGGCTTCAGCACCCGCGCGCATCTCGCGTGTCCGCTCCCTGGCGGTGGCAGTGACAGGGGGACGGACGTTTCTCGGCGCGAGGTGGGTCCGCGCTCTGCTGGCGCTGACCCCGCCCGCCCGGCAACCAGGTCTCGCGCTGTGGCTGCTCGGGCTGGCCCCGCATTACTTCCGGGGCCGCGACCGGGGCGGCGAAGCCCATCGCAACCGTGTGTCACGAGAGCTGTTCGTCCGGGATGTGCTCGCACCGTTCCTGGCACCCGAGCAGGACCTGCTCGACATCGGCTGCGGCCCCGGGTACCTGGCGAGGGCGGTGGCCGGGCGGGTCTGGTCCGTCACGGCGGTCGACGTCTCGCGGGGCGTCCTGGCCTGCGCGCGGGTCCTCAACTCGGCAGTCAACATCGATTATCGGACTCCCCGGGAGTTCTTCGGATCCCGGCGTCGGGTGGACATCGCCGTGTCCCTCGCGGTCGCCGAGCACCTCGGCGACGGTGAGCTGTCGGCGATGCTGTCCTCGGTACGGCCCACACTCCGACCGGGCGGCCGCCTTCTCCTTCGCGTGGCCGTGGCGGACTCCGACACCTCCGGCGAGGGCGTGCCGCCGTCCGCCGGTCCGGCACCTGGCCTGTGGGGTCGATACGCCCTCCGGATCCACCCGCGCACCCGGGACCACCTCGTGGGGCTGGTCGAACGGGCCGGGTTCAGCGACGTCGAGCTCCACGCCCTGGGCACGCTGACCGACCTCGACGACGGGCTTGCGGCCCGGCATCTGCTGGTCGCCACCCGCCCGCACGATCCGGTCGCACTCCGGACCGCACTCGAGTTCGCTCAGGCCCGCCCGGACAGCCAGGTAGGCATGCGCGTCGGGGTTGGTTCGGACGCGCGGACCGGGCCGGATGGCGTGGCGGCGGTCCTGGTGGACCTCGAGGAACGCCGAGCGACCGCCTGAGGCCCGCCTCCGGCGTGGTCAGGTGATGCTCTGCGCGGGTGCTCCGCCGACAGGGGAGACGTCCGGCTCGCGTCCCAGCAGCGCGGCGAACACGGCCCGGGTGTGGTCGCCGGGGTCGGTGATGGCCCGCGCCCACTCGGAGGCCTGCCGGCCGGCACGGGCCAGGCGCGCCCGGTCGGCGAGCAGGTCCTGCAGGATGTGTGCCAGAGCCGGCGCGGATTCGTCGGCTGGAGTCCATCCGGTCATGCCTCGTTGATAGGCGTCGCGGGATCCGCCCTGCGCCGGGCCGATCACCGCACAGCCCGCGAGCTGCGCCTCGATGAGCGCCGTCCCGTGGGCCTCGCCGCTGGCGGGCGCGGTCGTGCGCGTCCGCGTGCAGAGGGCGAACAGGTCCGCCGTGGCGTACAGCCTGGCCAGGGCCTCGTCGCCGGGATCCTCGTGCAACTCGGTGTGTTCCCGTGCGGCGACGTGGGCGTGGAGGGCTCCTGGCGCCGGGCCGGGGCCGGCAATCACCAGCCGCACCGGTCCCAGCGTGCGGCTCGCGGTCTTCACGGCCTCGAGGAGGGCCGGCAGGCCCTTGACGTCCCACTCGTCGAGCGGGAAGACGCTGAGAACGGTGGGTATCGGCGGCAGCGGCCGGCGGCGGGCGGCCTCGGCGAGCAGCGTCTCCCGCCAGTGATGGTCCAGTCCGGGCGGGAGGATCGCGCCCATCCGCACGGTCGACAGCGCGCCCGCGCCGAACGAGCTGGTCGTCACCGGATACAGCAGCGGGTCACGGCGCAGGAGGAACCGCAGGTGCGGACGCATCGTCCACATGTCGGTGCCGTGGAAGAGCACGGGGACGCGGCGGGCGCCGGTGATGCGGGCGGCGACGATCCCCGCCGGGACGAGATCGACCCGCCCCACCACGATGCTCTCGACCGTTCCCAGCCGCCGCGTCCGGGCGACGGTGCTCCACAGCGACCGGCACCGGGCGGTGAACTCCGTGCCCATGCGGCCGGCCCACTCGCCCCATTCGTTCGGTTCGATCCGCGAGACTTCGGCGCCGCCCGAGTGCAGACCCGCTGTGACAGCGGTGAGGTGACGCGCCGCTTCCGGATGCGGCTGTGCCGGGCTCAACAGGAGCACTCGTGGATCGGTCGCGCTCGGTTCGGTCGTGGCGGGAGATCTGAGAGTCATGGGCACGGAAAGTGATACTAGTTAGTCTCTCCGTAGTTGTGGTGATGCGTGGGCGTGTCAGTCGGAGAGGTTCCGGGCTGGAGTCGTCGTCAACCCGGCCGACCTGTCCGCGTCGTGTCGCGGTTCGCGCCGGCGGGCCTCGGTGTGGCGTGACGTCCATTACCCTTTGTGTTTGAACAATCTCTTCGTGTAGCCGGACAGTTTGTGTTCGAGTGGGAGCCACAAGGAGTCGCCGATGACCACGGATCTCAGATACCGCAATGCCGGAAACCCGGCCCTGCTCGATCTTGTCGACATTCCACCTGGCCGTGCCCTCGACTGTGGCTGCGGCGCGGGCGACAACGCGCGGCGGCTGCGCGAGCGGGGCTGGCGGGTGACCGGGGTGACCCTCGATCCGGCGGAGCTGGCTGCCGCCGCGGCGGAATGCGAGACCATCAAGCTTGCCGACCTGGCCAATGGCCTGCCGTTCGCCGCGGACGGGTCGTTCGACCTCGTCCTGCTCTCGCACATCCTGGAACACCTCGTCGATCCGGCACCGCTGCTCGCCGAAGCGCGGCGCGTCCTTGCACCCGGCGGGCGGATCGCCGTCGCTCTGCCGAACGTCGCGCACTTCCGCCAGCGTGCCCAGCACCTCGTAGGCCGGTTCGACTACACCGAGACCGGCGTCATGGACTCCACCCACGTCCGCTTCTTCACTGTCGTGACCGCTCGGCGACTGCTGGAGGACAACGGGCTCACTGTCCTCGCGGTCGGAGCCAGCGGCGGCCTGCCCCTGTGGCGCAGCCGGCAGTGGCTACCGGACTCACTGGCCGCACGGGCGGACCGCTGGGCGCTGGAGACTCGACCGAACCTCTTCGCCTGGCAGTCGGTGTTCCTTGTGACGGATGCGCGGACGAGGTCAGCGGGCGCGATCCCGTCACCCACGCCCGCGAACGACGAGACCGCCGCCGCATCCTCCTAGACGGTCGAGACGAGGTCCGGCCCACCCGGCGTCAGTCCAACCGGCGGGCCTTGCCTGCGCGTGGGCGGGGTCCCTGTTCGCCGGTCCGACTGCGGGGGAGACCGGATACTCGTGAGGCGCCGCTCATTCCCTCTGTCATCCAGCCCTCTGCCGTCCAGCGGGTGACCCGCGGTTCGTCCGGACGCGGGTCGCCGCTCGGCGGGAGCGAACCGAGTCCGTCGACCAGCCCGTGCAGGACGAGGGTGGAGACGGCCGTGCCTCTGCGCCGGAACAGATCGAGGACGACGGTGCGTGGCAGTGTTATCACGGCGGTCCACAGCGCCACGAGGGTTGTGCGCACGGGCCAGTGGCGGACTCGGGTGAACCACAGGCGGTTGCGGATCTCGTAGTAGCCGTACCGGGCCGGAGGGACGGTGTCGCGGCCGCCATGCCACGCCAACGCGGGGCTGATCACCACGCTCCAGCCGGCGTTGCGGGCGCGGTGGCAGAAGTCGACATCCTCGAAGCCGAGGAAGTAGCGGCCGTCCATCGGGACCCGCCGGTGACATGCGGCCTTGATGAACATCACGGCGCCGGCTACCCAGTGGGCCTCGCTCGGTCGGTCGACGGGGGCGTGGCCCAGTACCGTCGGCGCGACGAGGAATCGGGTCCGCCGTGCCGCCGCGGACCGCACCCCGGTGTTGCCGACGAGGGTCGGCGCGACGACGCCGATGTTGGTGCCGGCCAGCAGGTCCAGACAGGCCGCGATCGCTGTGTCGTCGATCCACACGTCGTTGTCGACCAACAGATAGGCGGAGGCCGAGGGAAATGCCTCGGCCGCGTGGCGGAACCCACCGCCAAAGCCGAGGTCGCGCGAGGGAACGAGCCAGCTCACCCCCGGAGCGAGCCCACCTGGTTGCTCGGACCGGTCATTGGCCACGACGGTGACCTGGTCGACGTGGACGGAGCCGTCCAGTCGGGTCGCGAGCTCGATGGTCGGGTCGGGCGGGCCCCAGTGGATGATCACCGCGACAGTCTTCATGGACTCACCTCGTGCGGACCTGGCGCAGGCGTGCGGTGGGCTGGCGGGTCGCGGAGGCCTGGGCGCGTCCGCGAACTCCTGGTTGTCGAGTCCCGACCACTCGCGGCCGGACGCACAGGGTAGCAAGAGAATAACTGAAAGTGCTAAGTCATGGTCGTGTGGCGTCGAGTGTCATGGGTGAGTGATGGTCTGTGTGGAATCGCACCTGTATTTCGGTGGCGCGCGATGGGGTTGGGATTGAGGTCTGTCGGGCTCGATTGGTGTGCCGTATGGCATCGATCGACCAGATATTACTTATGGTGATAGCATGGATGCATGTAGTGATAATCTATGGAGCTACGTTACTTAAAGTGTTTAAGAATTCACCTTTGGGGCGTCGAATTTTCCGGGAACAGCTGTTTCTCCTGCAAGTGATTCGCAGCTGCGTATCCTTAGCAGCTGTGGGCCGGTCGGGCATCGCCGCCTGCCCGGACGCCTTGACGGAGGGGGGATCATGCATATCCCGGACGGATTCATGGACGCGCCGACGTCGGTGGCGTTCGGCGTGGTCGCGATCGCGGGCGTCGGTTACGCCGTGAAGCGCGCAGGCGAGGAGAGCTCGGACCAGGTGGTGCCGCTCGCGGGACTGTGCTCCGCCTTCGTCTTCGCGGCTCAGATGCTCAACTTCCCCGTCGCCATGGGGACCAGCGGCCATCTGCTCGGTGGTGCGCTGGCGGCCGTTCTGGTCGGGCCGTGGCTGGGCGCGATCGCCCTGGCCGTGGTGCTCGGCGTCCAGTCGCTGTTCGCCGACGGAGGCCTGACGGCGCTCGGATTCAACATCACGAACATGGCGGTGGTGGGCGCGCTCGGCGGCTACGTCCTCTTCTGGCTGGTGCGACGACTCCTTCCGCCGCACGCGCCGTCGGTGGTGGCCGCGTCCGCGGTGGCCGCGTTCCTCACCGTGCCCCTCGCCGCGGGAGCGTTCGTGATCGAGTTCGCCATCGGCGGGACGGTCGACCTGCCGCTGAGCGGCGTGGCTGGCGCAGTGCTCGGAGTTCACCTGCTGATCGGGATCGGCGAAGCCGTGATCACCGCGGCGACCGTGAGTCTGGTCATGAGTACTCGGCCCGACCTGGTGTACGGGGCGCGAGATCTGCGCGGAACGCGGCGGCTGGAGATCCGGCGGCCGGTGCTCGCGGCGCCGAGGAGCACCCCGGCGGCCGCGACGACCGAAACGGCCATGACCGAAGCCGCGGCGGCGCCCGCCGCGGGCGGCTGGGGACGAGGGGAGCGAGCGTGAACTCGTTGGACGAAGCCGGTCAGGTGCAGGCGGCGCCGCCCCCGGCTGCCACCCGCAGTCGGAGCAGGATCTTCCTGGTTGTGGGCCTGTTCGTTGCCTTCGTGCTCGCCGGGTTCGTGTCCGGCTACGCCAGCTCCAGCCCGGACGGGCTGGAGAAGGTCGCCGAGGAGAAGGGATTCCTGGACCAGGCGGAGCACCACTCGTTCGCCGACTGGCCGCTCGCGGACTACGCCGTGTCCGGGATCGACAACGAGCGTCTCGCCGGCGGTGTCGCCGGGATCATCGGAGTGTCGATCGCCTTCGTCGTCGGTGGCGTCCTCGTCCTCGGCGTCGTGCGGCTGCGGCCGCGTGCCTCCGAGCGACGGCCGCCGCTCGCGGACGGGCAGGGGACCGGTGGCGGAGCCGGAACCGCCCCGGCCGCCTGACCGCCGCCGAGAGGTAACCGCGTCATGGGCGGTGCGCACATCCTCGACCCGTACCGGCCGGGCCACACGATCCCGCACCGACTGCCTGCTCAGTGCAAGATCGTGGCCGCGTTCGGCTATGTAGTCTGCATAGTGATCACGCCGATCGCGGCCGGCTGGGCGTTCGCGGCGCACCTGTTCGTCGTGGTCGGGCTGTGCGCGGTCGCCCGCCTCCCACCGCTGCTCGTCCTGCGCAGGCTCGCCGTCGAGCTGCCGTTCGTGGCGTTCGCGGTCGCGCTGCCCTTCGTCGTGCCGGGAGAGCGGATCGACGTCGTGGGCGTCGCGCTCTCCCGACCAGGCCTGGAGCAGGCATTCGGCCTGCTTGCGAGGGCTACGCTCGGTCTGATGACGGTCATCGTGCTCGCCGCCACCACACCCGTCCGGGAGCTGCTCGTCGGCCTGGAGCGGCTGCGGCTGCCCCCGGTGATCATTGCCGTCGCCTCCTTCATGATCCGGTACGCCGGCGTGGTGATCGACCAGATGCACCGGATGGGCGTGGCTCGCCGTTCGCGCGGGTACGAGCCTCGCTCGCTGCTCGCGACCCGGGCGCTGGCCGCGTCCCTCGGTACCCTGTTCATCCGCTCGTACGAGCGGGGGGAGCGGGTCCACCTGGCGATGCTGGCGCGCGGCTACACCGGCGTGCTGCCCGGTACTCTCCCCGGGTCGGCTCCGCGGTGGGTCGAGTGGGCGGTCGCGTTCGGCGTGATCGCCGTGGGTGCCGCGATCGCGGTGGCAGGCTGGAGCGTCGATTTGGGCGTGTATTCGTGATCGTTTCCGAGATCCCCGCGACACCGGGCGGACCGGTCGTCGAGATCGAGGGGCTGGCCTTCGCGTATCCGGACGGCCGCCAGGTACTCTTCGGCGTCGACCTCATGATCGCTCGCGGCGAGCGGATCGCCGTACTGGGGCCGAACGGCGCGGGCAAGACGACGCTGATGCTGCATCTCAACGGAATCCTGACCGCCGGGTCCGGGACGGTGCGCATCGACGGCGCGCCGGTGGCCGGCGGAAACATGCGGGAGATCCGCCGGCGTGTCGGCCTGGTGTTCCAGGATCCCGACGACCAGCTCTTCATGCCCACGGTCGGCCAGGACGTCGCCTTCGGCCCGGCGAACCTCGGCCTGCGCGGGGCGGAACTCGCCGGGCGGGTCGGCGAGGCGTTGTCGGCGGTCGGTCTGCGCGACCACGCGGACCGGGCACCCCACCATCTCAGCCTGGGCGAACGGCGCCGGGCGGCGGTGGCCACGGTGCTCGCCATGCGGCCCGACGTCCTCGTCCTCGACGAACCGTCCGCGAATCTCGATCCGGCGGGGCGGCGGGAACTCGCCGAGGTCCTCACCGGCCTGGACCTCACCCTGGTCATGGTGACGCACGATCTTCCCTATGCGCTGCAGCTCTGCCCACGTTCGGTCATCCTGGACGGTGGAGTGATCGCCGCGGACGGCTCGACGCAGGCCCTGCTCTGCGACGCGGAGCTGATGGCCGCCCATCGTCTCGAGTTGCCGTTCGGCTTCGAGCCTCGCCGAACCATAACTGGAAGTGGTTGCAGCGTGCCTTAGAGTGACGGTATGGATGGTGCGTCGAGGGCTTCAGAAGATGAAGACGGTCCACGGACCCTCCTGCCGGTGCCGGACCCGCCCACGGACCTGCCGCCTGCCGACGCGCCTACGGAGTTGCCGCCTGCCGACGCGGCGACCGAACTTCCGGTGTCGGAGCCGGCGACGGATCGCCGGCACCTGGCTGATTCGCTGACGGATCTGCCTGTCCAGCCCGGAGCCGAACGTCCTCCGGCTCCGCCGTCGCCGACCGCGGATCCGCACCTGGGGGAGCCGGCGCATCGGGGGGCACGGGCGGCGCCCGGAGGGCCTGGCCGGAGCCGGGGCGCTCGGCGGCCCGGGCTGGTCCGCCACACCCCCTGGTCACGGCGGGTCCAGCCCGATCGAGCGGACGGCCGGAGACGCCGGCGTAACCCGGTGGCGGGGCTGGCGGATCGGCCGGTTGGCGGTCGGGTCTCCCGGGGCCTTGGCGAAGTCATGATCACAGTGGGTCTGGTGGTGGTGCTCTTCCTCGCCTACCAGCTGTGGATCACCGACATATTCGCGGCCAGGACGCAGGACCGGCTCCGAAGCGACCTGACCACGGCGTGGTCTCGACAACCGCATCCTCCCGCGCCCGGCGAAGAGACGAAACCGCGACCGGTCGTGCCGCCCGTCGAACTGGGTGAGGGAGTCGCGGTACTGCGGATCCCCCGCTTCGGAGCCGACTACGCACCCGTCATCGTGGAAGGTGTGTCGGCGGCGGCGCTACGCCGCGGACCTGGACATTTCCCGGGTACTGCCATGCCGGGCGACGTGGGGAACTTCGTCGTCTCCGGCCACCGCACCACGTACGGAAAGCCGTTCAGCCGGTTGGACGAGCTGAGAGCGGGCGATCCGCTCGTGGTGGAGGTGGCGGACCGGTATTTCACCTACCGGGTCACCGGCTCGGAGGTCGTGGATCCCCATCGGCTGGACGTGACCTACCCGGTTCCAGAACATGCCGGAGTCGCGCCCACCAGCGCATTGATGACACTCACCACCTGCCATCCACGGTTCTCGGCGCGGAGTCGACTCATCGTCTTCACCCAGCTCGACGAGACCACAGACAAGTCCGACGGACCGCCTCGTGCGCTTGCTGACAAGTAGAAGGAAACGAGAATGTACAGCTGGATCTACCGGCACCTGCCGGGGCCGGCACGGGTGCGGATCCCGCTCGCGGTGCTCCTCGTGCTGTTGGCCGTCACCTTCCTGTTGCTGGTGGTGTTTCCGGCGGTCGAGCCACATCTGCCCGCTACGAGAGTAACGGTCAGCGACTAGGCGTGGCGAGTGGCGCGAGCGTTGCCTCTTGTGGCATGGCGACTCGTCCGACAGTCCTTCGCCTCCGACGGACCACATGCAGACCACGTCGTGCCATTGTCACGCTGTTCGTCCGTCCAACGATCGCCGCTAATCGGGAAATCGTTCGGTAGCGCGTTCCACCGGAGAAGCATGCGGGGTAGGTTCGGCTCCCGCCGGTCCGGAAATCCCCGGGCGTCGGATAACCTGCCAACTCGTGCGCGTTACGCTCGCACACCGCAGGGACGAACGAACCGGGCGCAAGGGGCCCGCCCTGGTGGTGGGCAAAGCGCGGGGGCGTCCGTTCCACGACGGAGCAGGTTCGACTTCGGGGGCAAAATCGTATGGTCAGGCTAGTTTGTTCTTTGATCGGTTCGGTGGGTGCGGGCCGATGGTGACGTCATTGCATGTGAGTCGGGCCGTCCGGCATCTCGCCATGCCGATGGCCCGGCGGTGCCAGATATCGCCCGATTTGGCCGCCTACAACGGTTCTGCGGCGTGTAACGGTCCGGGTGTGCGCGGCGATGTTGCAGCGGGCGGCGGAGAGGAGCCGCTGGATGATCCGACGGTCGTTCCCGCCATGGCGCAGTCGCCGACCGCCGGACCCTCTCCGATGGTCCTGGGACTGGCGCCCTGGGCCGGCGTCGTCGCGTCCGCGGCCGTGGTCCTTCTCGTGGCGGTCGTGTCCTGGTGGGCGGCGATCAAGATGCTGGCCCCCTCCGGAGCGATCACCGCATCGGTGGCGATGGCCGCGGTGGCGTGCCTGCCCCTGTTCGGGATGGGTAACCGGATGGTCGCGCCGATCCGTCGCCGCTGGCACAGCTCGGACGAGCTGACCGGTCTGCCCGGTCGTCGCCATTTCGTCGAGACCGCATCCCGCTGGCTCGGGGGCGGTCACCGAGCCCGGGGCTCGGTGTCGGCGGCGCTCATACTGATCGATCTCGACCGCCTCCGGGACATCAACGGAACCCTCGGCCACGAACACGGTGACCGCATGCTGGCCACCGTCAGCGCCCGGCTGCGTTCCGTGCTGCGCCCCACCGACCTGCTCGCGCGGGTCGACGGCGACGAGTTCGCGGCGCTGCTGCGGGACGTCGACCTCGCCGGCGCCGAGGCCGTGGCCCGGCGGATCCGGGATGCGCTGAGGGTCCCCGTCAGCCTGGACGACCTGCGCGTCCAGGCGGACGCCAGCGTCGGCATCGCCCACGCCCCCGAGCACGGGCGCGGCATCCTGGAGCTCATGCGGCGGGCGGAGGAGGCGATGTACGCGGCCAAGGGGGCCCACACCGGCCAGCGTGTCTACGACCCCGCCTGCCAGCTCGGCAACCGTGCCCAGCTGGGGTTGCGGGCCGATCTGCGGGAGGCGCTGGACGAAGGCCAGATCGAACTCCGCTACCAGCCCAAGGCCGATATGCGCAGCGGCCGGATCAGCGGTGTCGAGGCTCTCGTGCGATGGCGCCATCCCACCGGCGGGCTCCGCCCGCCGAACATGTTCCTGCCCGAGATGGAACGCGCCGGCCTGATGGGGCGCCTGACCCAGCGGGTCCTCGACATCGCCCTCGCCGACTGCGCCCGCTGGCACGCGGCCGGGGCCGCCCTGGCCGTGTCGGTGAACGTGCCCGCCTCGGTCATCGTCGACCACGGATTCGTGAAGCTGGTGCGCGGTGTGCTGGCGCGCCACGGCCTGCCGGCGTCGGCGCTGGTGGTCGAGATCACCGAGGACGGGCTCATCACGGTCCTGGAGCAGGCACAGCGGACTCTCTGCGGTCTGCGTGACCACGGAGTGCGGGTCAGCCTCGACGACTACGGCACAGGCCTGTGCTCACTCGCCTACCTGCGGGAGCTTCCTGCGGACGAGGTGAAGCTCGACCAGCGGTTCCTGCGTGACATCGATCGTGACTCCTCGGCGGCGGAGATCGTCCGGTCCACGGTCGCGCTCGCGCACGCCCTCCGGCTTCGGATCGTCGCGGAGGGGGTCGAGACGTCGCGTTCGTGGGCGTCGCTCGCGGCCTGGCAGTGCGACGAGGTCCAGGGATACTTCGTCTCCCGCCCGCTCGTCGGAGAGCGGGTGCTGAGCTGGCTGCGGGAATGGGGTGACCGGCTCCGGTGGCTGCCTTCTGCGGCGGATCCCGCTCCGACCGGCCCGATCAGTGTCACCGCCGCCTCGCGCGTCGCCCGTGCGAACCCGGCGGGCACTGACAGGAGCACCCGGTCTTTTCCACCCTCGTCGGGAACTATCCCCGCGGTGCCGGCTGTGGCCGCCTCGCCGACGAACTCGGCCCCACCGCCGACCCCGGCGTCGTCCATACCGCCGACTTGCTCCCCGGCGGTCACGGGGCCGGTGCCGCTGCCGGACGCGCGGACCGTTCCCGTCTCGCTCACGAGAACGGTCGGGCCTTCGAATCGGGTGGCGACGGCATCGATGATCGCTTCGGGCGGGGCTGACAGCGCTGGTTCGGCGTCCGGCGACGAGGAGCCGAACCAGCCCGAACATCTTCTGCGTGCCATGCCAGACGAAAGTCCGGGCCCGTGGTCGATGGGATTCCGCGCGTCGCAGCACGCCGATGCCCGGAGCCGACGACTGTCCGGTCAGCTCATGCGTGACGGGCGTCTGACCGGGTAGGCGAGCGTCCAGCGCCGCAATCGGCCGGGTCCAGATTGCCGATCATCCGGCCCGCCGTTCGGCGCTGCACTCCCAGACAGGGGAAGCCGTCAACGACACGGCTGCCGACCGATGCTGTAAGGCCTGGCGCAACAATGCGAGCACCTATAGTAGTTCCCTGGGGTCTCACAGTAGTTCCACGGTCGCGATCTTGGTCGCATGGCGCGATTTCGTGTGCTGTACGCAAGCACCGGCAGAAGCAAGGATGGGGCCGCGTGATGGTCGGGCGTTCGGACGGCGTGTCGGAGCGGGAACGCTGGTCGGTCCTCATGGTCTGCACGGGCAACATCTGCCGCTCGCCGATGGCGGAGCGCCTCGCCCTGGCTCGCCTGACCCGGCTCGCGGGGCAGGCGGGCCTGTCAGGTGCGTCGGAACCGGCGGCGAGCGTCAGCAGCGCGGGAGTCCGTGCGCGGGTCGGCGAGCCCATGGACACGCATGCGGCGACCGTGCTGGCCGAGCGGGGAGCGGACTTCGTCGGATTCCGTTCCCGCCAAGTGACTTCCGTGATCGTGGACCAGGCGGACCTCGTGCTCTGTGCGACGCGGGCCCATCGGGCCGAGGTCGTCAGGCTCGCACCGCGCACCGTCCGGCGAGCCTTCACGCTGCGTGAGTTTGCGCGCCTGGTCGATACGGTCGAGTCGGAGCGCGTCGAATCGTCGGTCGCCGAGCTCGCTGCCCACGACCGGCGCGGACGTCTCCGTGCGGCGGGAAGGACGCTCGTCATGGCCGGGGCGGCCGCTCGTGGCGTGCTTCCTCCGGCCGCTCCGGAGGATGACGATCTTGTGGATCCGGTGGGCTGCGACCTCGATGCCTTCCGTGCGTGCGCGGAAGCCATCGAGGCTGCTCTCCAGCCACCGACCCGCCTGCTCGGCGTCCTGCTGGGGACCGTGGCCGCCCGTTGACGGTAGGCGACTCCTGGCCACCGCGCTGGTCGCGCTCACGTTCATCGAGAGCGCCCACAGGAGGCGAGCTGACGCCGCGGTCAGGGGTGCCTCCACATCAACCGGATGGTTCAACGTGTCGAGGAAGCGAGGTCAGGTCAGCGCGGGGAGGCGATGCGGCCGCCTCCACCTCCCCCGGTTGACCGGGTCGGCCGTACATCGCCCCGCCGGCGCGGAATGACCGGACCGCTCGTGGTCTGAGGAGCGACGGCGGTCAGTGTGGTCATCACCAGCCGGGTGTAGCTCGCCGGATCCGTCGTCGCCTGCGCCCAGTCCGTGGCGCGGTGGCCCATACGCGCCAGACAGGCGCGGTCGGCGAACATGCCGCAGAGGATTTCGGTCAGCGCCTCTGGAGACTCATCGGGCGGGGTCCGGCCAGTCAGGCCCTCGAGGTAGGCGTCGCGCGAACCGCCGGATGCGGGTCCGATCACGGCGCAGCCGGCGAGCTGCGCTTCCATCAACACGATCCCGTATCCCTCACCGCTGGCCGGAGGATCTGTTCGGGTGCACAGTGCGAACACGTCGGCGGCCGCGTACAGCCTGGCCAGCGCGGCGTCGTCTGGAGACTCGTGCAGATCGATGTACTCGTGGGCGGCGACGAGCTCATGCAGGGCTCCGGGCGCGGGCCCCTTCCCCGCGACCACCAGCCGTACCGGTCCGGCTGTCATGCGGGCGGCCGTCACGGCCTTCACGAGTTCAGGGAACCCCTTGGCCTTCCAGACTCCAAGCCTGAAAACGCTCAGTACTGTGGGAACAGCAGACGGCGGGCGCTGTCGGGATCCCTCGGCGAGCAGCATGTCCCGCCACGCCCGCGGTATTCCGGGTGGAAGGATCTTCGCCGTTCCGACCGGAACCAGGCCTCCGGCGCTGTAGGAACTGACCGCTACCGGATACAGAAGTGGATCGCGTCTAATGATCCGAAGAAGTGCCCGCCTGCGTCCCCAGATGTCGATGCCGTGGAACACGACGGGCACCCGGTGGGCTCCGGCCAGTCGTGCCGCCAGGCACGCGACCGGCGCAAGACTGACATGCCCGACAACGATGCTGTCGACTCGGCCCAGCCGGGATATGGACGCCAGCGTCCGCAGGATGTAGCGGGCCTGGCTGTGCACCGTGTGCGACGTGGATGCGTCGAGCAGGTCGAAGCGCCGGATGTCCGCTCCACCGGCACGCAGATGGTCCTCGATGGTGCCCAGGTAGCGCTCGATCCCCCCACCCAGACCCCGGGATGGCGCCAGCAGCACCACCCGCGGCGGGCGTGTGCCAGGTTCCACGGTGGACTTCCGGCCTCTCAAGATGGTCACGGAAGGTAATGGTAAAGGTGCTGTAGGTGATCGTCTGTCTCCGGTGAGCGTGTCCACGATTCGCTGTGGGGATGCCACCCGGCCTGGTGACCCGGCCTGGTGACCCGAGCCGGTTGGAGTGGGCGCCGGGCCAGCCGTAGCCGGTGAGTCGTTCTCGCTCGGTATGCGGACTACCGGCTTGCCAACACGGGCGTCGGATGTTCCTATGGCTGCCTGCGACCGACACCGACCGGCTTACCCGGTTGGAGCCTGCTTCCGGGAAACTCGGTGACGTAAGTCCGATCCCGGAATTGTCTGGGAAGAAAACTGCATGCCATCGACTCAACCGGGGCGAACCGGCGAGCGAATTCTCCGTGTCCCGTGTCGTGGCTGCTCGCGTGCCCCGGTACTGGTCAAACATCGATTACGCTGCCATCTGTAGGTGGCGACACGCGGGTACCTCACTCTTCTGCCTTCCTGTTGTGTGGGCAGCGATTTCAAGCGCCGCGATGGCCGTGAGTGGTATGTCGGGGGTTCCTAGTCCCGGCATGCGAGATGGGAGACGACATGTCGTACACGTGGTCGTCGCCGACTGACGTTGTCGGCGATCCGGGTGACGGAGTGGGGCCGGAAACCCAGCCGTCCAATCGAACCGATCTCTATTTTGCCGAGGTCGCGGACACGTGGGTCGACAGATACACCCGGAACCCCTCCTTCCAAGAACGTCTGCGAGCGGTCGCGGGTGCAATCGAACCGGTATTGGTGAGGTCTTCTTCCGCATGGGTTCTGGACTTCGGCGGGGGACCGGGGGTGTTCAGCACGCTGTGCGCCGGTCGGGCGGCTTTCGTGCTGAACCTCGAGCCCTCGGTGGACATGCTGTGGGCCGGGGTCCGCAGCGCCGGTGTGATGGCCTCGGCGGTCCGACAGGCCACCGGCGCGGATCCGGGAGAGGTGCACAGCGTCGCCGGTTCGCTGGAGGTACTCGGGCCGAAGGCGAGAGGGCGGTTCGATCTGGTTCTGGCGATCGCGGTACTGGAGTACCTAGAAGATCCGTCCGGCGCGGTCCGGTGCCTGGGTGAACTGCTCCGCCCGGGAGGCACGATGGTCCTCACCGTGCCGCGGGCCCGTTCGTTGGTACGCCGTGGAGAGCGCGCGCTCGCACCAGTGCTGGAGAGAGCCGGACGGCTGGTCGGCTGGCGGCAGGTCCGAGACCGGTCGTACACGAGCCTTCGGCCACACAGGGATGACGTGCCGTGGGTCGAAGGTTTCAGCGCGGCCGACGGGGGCGATGGCTTTCAGGTGGAGTTCAGACAGGATTTGGCGTTGGCCGGCACCTGGCCGAAATCGTTGGCTCGACCTAACGAGATCATTGTCGCGCGGAAGGCCGTTCCAGTGGATGCCATCTGATCGTTGACCTGCCGCGGAGGTTACGTGCGGCATCGGCTCGGTCCAGCGCCTGAATCAACATGGGAATCACACGCGGGACGTCGCCGGGAGCTGCTCCATGGAGCTGGTCTGGCTGACAGGCAAGACCCGCGACCCCTTCCGTCTCATAACGGAAGGAATTCCCCTGACCCACCGTACGGACTACTGTGCGCCCGCCGCCCGGACGGAGGCGACGGCCCGAAGGAAGCCGGCTATCGACGCCTCGAGGTCGATCTCTGGGATGATCTTCTCTGATTCCATTGCCATCCTTGCCAACTCCTCAGGACGGCGCCGCAGATCGTCGAGGATTCGCGCAAGGCCGTGGACGTCTCCCGCCGCATGGATCCGGCCGTTGAGTCCAGGCCGGACATCGTCGGTCGGCCCGACCGAGCCCACGAGATCGGTGGTGACCACTGGAAGCCCGCACAGCACGGCTTCCTTGACCGCCACCGGATGCGCGTGCAGTTCGGCCGGGTGGAGGTAGACGTCCGCGGCCATGTAGAGCCGGGGGAGATCCTGCTCCTGGTTGACGAACCCGACCAGTTTCAATTTTCCGTCCAGATCGGCGGCGGCTGCCTCGAGCGCTGGCCGCAGCACGCCGTCGCCAGCCAGGATCGCGACGACGTCCCGGTTGTCCGGTGTTCGGGCCAGCACCCGGATGGCGTCGGCGATGTCAAGCGGCCGTTTTCTGTCCACCAGTTTCCCGGCGAACAGCGCGACGAGCGCATTTTCCGGAATACCGAGTTCAGCCCGCACCGCGGCTCGAAGGTCGGCTCGTTTCAGCCGGGCTTCTCGCAGGATCTCGTTGTCCGTCGGCAGCGGTGTCCGGAACATGCGGAACCGTGGGACGCCGTAGTGCGCCAGGTAGGCCTCGTTGAGGTCACCAATTGTGAGGAAGCCGCTGATCGATCTGAAGAGGGCGGGCAGGGTGATACGTTTGCCGGCCTGGACCGGCAGCGACCGCGGGTGGAGCAGCTCGCTGTCGCTGAACATGAGCGACGGCACGCCCCGTCGACTGCACCAGGCCAGCGCCGCGATCGCGTAGGCACGGCCGTACCCGTGCACCAGCACGCAGTCAGGCTGCAGGCGGTCGAGACGCCGCACGAGCTTGCGAACGGCCTGCTGACATGGGCGCGGGTGTTTCCAGTCCGGGCCGACCTCGAGGTCTGCGACGAACTCGTGGGAATAGCCGGAGGTTACTGCGGAGCCCCATTGGATCTCGACGCCGAAGTTGGGATCCAGGTATTGATCGAGGCCGGCCCGGGACATGAACAGGACCCGCAGGTCGACGTCCCGTTCGGCCAGGGCCGAGTAGAAGGGCGCGAAGTGTTGAATCGGGTTGGAAAGTACAACCGCAACCCTCGCTGCGGCAGGCGGCAGTGCCATCTGGGCTGAACTCCTCACGGTAGCCGGTGGTGGTAGGAAGCCATAAGGTTCGCGACCCGGAGAGGAGTACCTTGTCACGCTTGGTTATCGGGAACCAGTACTGCATAACGCGTGTCGAGTCCGAAGTTGACCAGGGATTTTCCTGGCTCGTTACATTCGGCGGTGGTGCGTCGGGGGTGGCGTAGCCCCTGGACCGGAGTCGTGGCCGACCAGGCGCAATGTACCCCCTGCGCGCTACACGGACCGACTGAGACACATTGGGGCCGCGATATCCGACGTCGCCAGAGATGATTGCGAACCGCGACCGCGACCCGCGGCGTGGATGGCCGAGTCACGGTGCTGCTCCGGTCGGGTTTACACCCGGGGGCTCTGGTGGCTGAGCGATCTCACCGTACTCGACGGAGCAGCCTTCGGGGATGCGATGGCCGACGCGTCCGTTCGTGGAGCGGGGTGTGTGGTGGCGGTGGAAGAAGCCTTGGGGCGGAATGCGAACCGACAGACCAGGGAAGCTGTGAGAAGGGTGAGAGGCAAACCCGCAATCACGCTTGTGAGGGCGGCCTCCGCCTTGATGAACTGGAGGAAGAAGGGGAAGTAGATGATCACAAGTCGGAGATCGTGCCGTGGATGCAGAGTGCGGTCGACAAGTCGGATCATCGCTCCGATGACGAACATCCCGACGAGCAGGACGAGGGGACCGCCGTGCTGGTAGAGATCAGCGACAGGTGGTATGGCGGCGCTGGTGTAGACACCGGGGCCGGTGCCCAGATAGACCCGCGCGAATTCTGCGCCGGAGCTGACGACCGGCTTCGAGGACCAGATGATCCGGGGGATCAGCCCCAGTACCGGCGCGTACAGGTAGTCGGACGGGGGGTGGTAGGCGTACTGGGTCGGTGTCGTCTGGACCACCACGGCGAAGTTGTCGATCTGGCGGGTCCGGTCCGACATGAGATCGACGGTGTCCCTGAATCGGCTGCCCGCATCCCGGGTGAGAGTGTCCTCCAGAATCTCCGGTGCCTGCCTGAAGGCGTCCGAGGGCGTCAGCGTGTAGTCGGCGCTCCGCGAGTTCTCCCGGTATGCCTGGATGAAGGGCACGACGCCTATGATGAACACCACAAGGGCGGCTGAGGTGACCTTCCAGGGGAAGCGGCCACGGACGGCGAGCACCATCGCAGGCGCAAGCACGGCGAGAATGAAATGCTGCTTGCCGCCGGCGAGGCTGCCGAGCACCACCTGAGTCGCAGTCAGCGTGATCATGGTCACCCGCGAAGCGGTCGTCCGCTGTTGGGTGAATGCGATGGCCGCGACTATCAGTGCATAGTTTCCGCACTGGACCATGACATTGACGAGCTGGCCGGTCGACGCTGGGTTGGTGAGTAGCTGGGACGGATCCCCAACATAGCCGAACCTACCACCGGTCAGCTGGACGAGGCGCCCCAGAACGGAGATTCCGAACAGGATCCAGGGGGTGCTCGCTCCGCGGACTCTGGTCTCGTCGGCCTGAACTGCGCCGCTGGCGATCCGCCGGCCGAGACGGGTCATGAGCCGCCCTGGACCGACAAGGTAACCCAGAAGCCACGCGATCACCGCCGCATGGAGGAACAGCAGCGTCAGGAGCACGCTCTCCTGCGTGATGCGGGCGTTGGTGCCTTCCTGTTGGTTCCGCCAGGCCAGGGACGTCAGGCCGAAACCGATTCCGAACCAGACCAGATACCAGCTTCCGGCGTGCATCGAGCCGAGTCCCAGGGACCGGTTCCGCCGTGACCCGACCACGACCAGGCCGCCGACGGAAAGAAGCATCAGGCTCACGCAGCGAAGGGTTATCCGGTCCGGGACCGTCGTCGGGCGCACGCCCTCGACCAGAAGCAGCACTCCCGACGCGAGGACAGCCGTCGCCCCGAGTGGCCAGGACCAGGATCCGGGGAAGCGTGTGGCGGCGGACCTTTCCACGGGCCATCCAGCGGCTGTCGGCGCCCGGCTCGGCGACGGATGCATTGACCGTCTGGCTGATGTCATTCAGATCAGGATCTCAAGGAGTCGGGCAAGACGCTTGTCGTAGGTGTGATCGGCATGCGCCCGGGCGGTCGCGGCGTCACCCAGAGCGTGTGCGGCCTCAGGCGTGTTCGCCAGCATCTTGATATGGGCGAGCAACTCGTCGAAATCGTGAAAGGACAGTACCTCGTAGTCGGGGCGGAACAGGTTTGGGACTTCACGCCGATGCTCGGTCAGCACCGCCGCGCCGCAGCCGGCCGCTTCGAACAGCCGGGAGTTCACCCCGTCAATCTCCGCGGGGTGCATGCTGTTCAGAACTCCCGCCGCCCTGCGGAAGACCCGTGCCTTCTCGGTGCGGGCGATGTATCTCCCGGTGTGCGCCATGCGGATACGCCCGTCGGTGATCCAGCGTGGTATGGGCTGGCCGTAGATCCGCAGGGGGACCTGATGGTCGAGGAGCAGCGAGAGAAGCCGGGCCCGCGTACCATAAATGTTTCCCGCGACCACGATGTGGCCCGCGGCCTCACAGGGACCGTCGTCCGCGTCGCTCGCTACACGGTGCCATGCCGGGTTGCACCCCTGGGGGAGATAGTGCATCGGGAGGCGCAGCATCCGAGAAAGCTTGTCGACGAGAGTGGGCTCTTTTGAGAAGATCGCGTCAAACGGTATCGAAGCTACCGAGGTCGGTAGGTTGGAGACGGCGTCGGGATACCAGAGGCAGACCTTCGCCCCGGATCGGCGTATCGTGGTGACAGTGGATGGAAAAAGCCATGCCTGAACACTGATCACTGCGTCGAGCTCGAGTTCTGACGCTTTCCTCGCGAGTCGTCGCTGGGTGAATTCGAGCGTCGCTGGAAATGCTTGGGTGAGCAAGTTGACGCCGCGATGTACGTTTTTTCTTCGACTGCTGTAGCGGGCTGGTCCAAGGTGGTGGGCGGAGGCTCCGAGGGTCTCCAGTCCCATGGCGATGTTCTCGGCGAAGCTGTCCTGGTAGACAGGACCGATGATACCTACCCGCATCGCTGCTCCATCCTTCTTGTCAGTTCGGAGTTTGATCCGCCCGCATGGGCGCGGTCCGCGGGTTGGCAGAGCGGACCCGGGCTCGCAGCCGTCCAGCCAGCGCCGCCGGCCTGGCGTTCGTCTGGCGGACCACGGTCTGGAGCAGCAGTAGGAACGCAACCCCATAGGCGACCGACGACGCGACCGCGGCGCCCATCACTCCCATTATCGGTGGGAGAAGGACATTCAGGCTGATGGTGAGGACGAGCGCTATGCCCTCGGCTCGGGCGACGGAACTCGACCGGTCGAAACCCCGCAAAATGTCGCCCATCACCTTGTTGGTGCCGTATACCGCGGCACCTGGGGCGAGAGCGAACAGCAGCGGAGCTACATTGTCGAAGGATGGCCCTAGAACTGTCTCGACCAGGAGGGAGGTGATTCCGCACACGGCGAGTGAAGCGGCGACCCCGATGCTCATACTGCCGAGGAGCGCGGTTGTCAGAACGCCCTGGCCTACGACGGATTTCCGGTCCCGGGCCGCCGCGATCCTGGGCATCGCGACAGTGCCGAACGCTGCCGTGACGGGTTGGGGGAGCAGACTGAGCGACACCGCGACGGCATAGTTCCCCAGCGCGGCCGGCGGCACCATCAGGGTGAGGATCAGCTGGTCGAGCCGCGCGTTGAACAGGTAGGGAACCCGGGAGGTCCAGTTCACCAGTCCATAGCGCATCGTCGGGGCCACCAGTCGGCGGTTGAAGCGCCCGTCTCCGGGTATCCGATTCCGGCGTAGGAGCCAGCCGGCGACGCACTGGACGAGGATCGAGCTGATCAGCGCGAGCGTCATGCCCAGGATGTGCGCCTGGCCGAGAACGGCCACCAAGGCCACCGCGATCGCGTAGCAGACCGGCTGCACCAGGGACGTCAGATTCCAGGCTCGTACGTCGGTCGCCTGCAGGGATGACGCCCACACTCCACCGAGAAAAATCAACGGTTCTACGGCAAACGCGAGCCGGAGCGCTGTGACGCCCTCCTCCGGATGCCCGTGCATGATCAGTGGGGCGGCAAAGTACCCGACGGTACCCGCGAGGACGCCGCAGAAGAAGATCAACCATGCGCCGGTTCGCACGATGTCCGCGGCCTGATCTCGCAGCCTCGCGGTGTAGAAGCAGACGGATGTGGTGATGCCACATTCCAGCAGGGCGGCCGTGGACATCGTGTAGACAACGACTGCGGCGAATGTTCCCCGGTCGGCGCTGCCCAGAAAGCGAGCGGCGCAGAGTCCGGTGATCGTGCCCACCGCGGCGCGGACGATCCCGGTACCGGCCGTCTGCCTGACCGCGCGAAGGTATGTCGGCTGGCCCGCGTGATGTCTGCCCGGACTCATATGCCGGCTGCCCGCCGATGCGGCGGACCGATGGTGCCGGAAAGGAACGTTCTCATGCTGGTGTTGGTCCGTTCCATCTGCGACGGCCAGGGAGCGGAGCTATCGAGCTTCGACTACTGGAAGTAGTTTAGTGTGTGCCGACTGTAGCTTTCGGGTGTCTCGGCTTCACTGTGGCGCGTGGGCGACCGCGAGAATGTTGCGCGTCACGATCCGTCCGTGGCGGTAGCCGCCCTCGGCGGCGAGCGCGAGCGTGATCAGTCCGCTGACTCCCTGCCAGATCAGCCATCGGGCGGCGCTCGCTGCTCCGTGCACCACAGGCCGGCACGGATAGATCTGCACATTCGTGAAGCCGGTGGTGACGAGCGCCTGCCGGAAGCTGCCTGGCGTGAAGAAGGTCTCGTGCGTGAGATCGCCGAAGACGACGCCTCCGCCGAGTGGGCTCGCCGCGTTCGGCACTCGAGCGATCAGCGTTCCGCCGGGATGCAGCGCGATGGCGGCGAGATCGAGGATGTCGAGGACTTCCTGGCGCACGAGATGCTCGAGTACGTCCAGCGCCGTGATTACTTGGAACCCCTCTGGTGACGTCTCGAGTGCTGTCCGGATGTCGCGTTGTTCGACTCCCGTGACGCCGTTGTGGCGCGCGATCGAGACCTGTTCCGCACTGACATCCACGCCGCGGGCGTGGCGGTAGCCGTGACGTTGCATCTCTGCCACCAGGTGACCCTGGCCGCAGCCGAGGTCCAGAATGGAGGCTCGGCGGTCGGCTGGCAGGTGCGCGGCGATGTCCCGACCGAACAGCAGCCGTGTGGCTTCTGCTCCCCCGGTTCCCGCATGGGTGGACGCGTACCGGGCGTACATGCGGTCCAGGTCGGTTGTGCGACCTCTCCGCTGGCGCGGTGTCGACGGTTGCGCGGCGGGCGGGGCGTCGGCGTGCGTCGCGGCGCGCGTGGTCGCCGACCGCGAGTCGACGGCGGTGCTCAGGGAGTCAGGCATCGTTTTCTCCTGGCGTTTCCGGCCGGTCGCCGGATTGCGCCGTTCTGATCGCGTCCGGCGGCTCGGCGGTGATCTCTGTTCGCACGTGAACGGGAAGCGTGCTGGTGACGAGATAGATCGCCGTCGTCGCCGGCGAGGCTGTCTGCCATCCCGTTGCGCGGTGACGGGTGACGAGCGACCAGGTTCCGTCTCCCGCGGCACGTACTCGCAACGTCCGTGCCGGGACGGTGGGCATGCGGACGTCCAGGATGCCCGGGGATCCGCCGACCGACGGTCGGCTCACCTCGAACCCGGGCGGGAAATGGAGGAACACGCGCACGTGGTGCACGCCGGCACCGGTGACCTTGTCGTCGACACGCAGTCCGGACTGGGTCAGTGTCCATCGCCGGGTATGGGTGGGCCGACCGGGGAGATGCCGGAATCCGTCATGCGACGCGGTCATGTCGACACCGGCCGAAGTGCAGGCGACCTCGGACAGGCGCGGGCGGGCCCGCCGACCGACCCGGAAGGCTCCCCACGTCTCGCTTGAGTCCGTGTCGTCCACGGTCACGGTCGAGTGCGCCGCGGAGCCGCGTTCCGCGTCCCGGGTCGGTCCGCGGTCGTAAGTGGATGTGCCGGTGTCCACCAGCACGGCAACGTCTCCGTGCCAGAGGAGGAACGACAGGGTGTCCGCGTGGGCGTGCGCCGGCAGGTCGTCGGGACAGGCGACACCGACGTCCGCGAGCACATGCCAGGGGCCCGCCGTCATCGTGACGAGGCCGGTGTCGGCCAGCAGGATGGACCGAGCCGCCGATCGAGCCGCCGCCGCGGCTGCCGGTCGGGTCTCCTCCCGTGCGACCGGGGGGCCTGCGGACTCCGGAGAGCGGGTTCGCTGAGACCTGGGCTCAGGGACCTCGTCGCCCGCCGGGGTCGAGCCCCGCAGAAGCTCGTCGAGTACCCCGGGGCCTGGTGGGTACCCGTCGTTGAGCAGCGGCAGGGCTCCGTCGGGTCCCATCACCGTGGCCAGCCAGGCCCGCATGGAGGCTGTCGCCGCAGGTAGTCCGGCGGGAACAGGGATGTCCGCGGCGGACAGGAGACCGATGACATCGTCGAGGTCGGCCAGCACCTGGCAGTGGTAGGCCGGTGCTCTCTCGTAGTGGCCGCCGTCGGTGAGGATCTGCCGGTCGATCTCGACCATCAGCCTGTCCAGCCACCGGCGACCGTCGGCGCGGTCGCGTGCCGCGACCGCCAGCCCGAGGAGTGCTTTGAGGTTCTTGAGCAGGTGGTTGCCGCCTACGTCGGTCTCGCGGTTCGCACGCAGGAACGAGCGGTGAAGTCCCAGGTCATGGCGGATCGTGTCGCCAACCGGCGTCCCATACGCGAGGCGCGGCCCGAGGGCACACAATGTCCACGCGCGCAGCGACACGACGTACGGTGACCAGGACACCCCCCTGCCTGGCCGGTCTGTGGCCCGCCAGGAGCGGTAGAGCCGCGTGAACATCTCGCTGCCCCAGGACGGGTCGCCTGCTCGGGCGAGGTTCCAGGCCCAGTCCCAGTAGTGCAGGTGGTAGCGCCAGAGCAGTGGCGCGTCGGCCTGCTCCCAGTCCGCGGCTTCGGGACCCGCCTCCGCCGGAAACAGCACCCGGGAGTGGCCGAGGAGCGAGAGGCGACCGTGGCGGATCTCCGTCACGCCGGCTTCCGTCACGCCGGATTCCGGTGGCGGGATCCTGCCGTCGAAGGGCACGAAGGCGGCCGGCCAGCCGCCCCCGACCTCTTCGCGCGCAGGCGTGACCACGATGGGGATGCGTGTGAGGACGGCCCGCCGGCCGCGGAGCCGGACGCGGGCCACCACCTGGCCGGCGCGCAGGTGCCGAACAGTCCGCAGGTAGCGCCCGACCGGGGCGGTGACGCCTGTGCCGCCCGATCCTGGAGCGATACCTTCGGGGCGCGGCCCGGCAGGCGCGGGCACGCACCCGGGTACGGCGGGCTCACGGTCCAGGAGAGTCATCGGTCGGCGCGCCCGAGAAGCCAGTCGAAGTACCGGCCAGGGTCGAACGGGTTCGCAGCCTCCCGCTCGAGCTTCGCGCTCAGAGCCGCCTGCAGGGCCGCCGCCATCGACTCGACCTCCTGGCGTTCGTATCCGATGAGGCTGGGCCCGGCGACCTCCCGGTTCTGGGCCGTGTCCCGGGCGACGACTGGCACGCCTGCCACACGTGCCTCGGCGAGTGGATAGCCGAACGACTCGATCCGGGTCGGGTAGAGAACGGCCTGGCTGCTGCGCTGGAAGGCCTCCAGCCGTTCAGGGGACAGCCTGCCCGCGAACCGCAGGTGCCGGCAGTCCAGGATTCCCTCGCCGGCGGCCTCCTTGACCGAGGCTGTGACGACGATCGTGACCTCGGTGCCGAGGTGGGCCTCGACCAGGTCCGCCGCGTGGTCCGCGGTACGTAGCACGTCCCCCATTGCCTTGAACCGTTCGAACACCACGGGGCACAGCAGCTGACCGGGTGTTCGTTCGTGCGCGGGCACCGGTGGCGGTGCGGTCAGCGGGTGCGGCCGCACCACCAGCCGTGTCGACAGCGAGGGGCACGCAGTACGGACCCGATCTGCCATGTGGTTGGTGGGCACCACGATGGCGTCGGCGCGTGCGGCACACGCGCGAACGACACGGGCGTCGACGCGGATGCCAACCGGAAGGCCCCCCGGGATGCCGCGCACATCATCGGGGGCCAGGAAGTGCAGCACATTGCGAAGGAGGACCCGGCGTTCACGGCCGGTGCGGAGGAAGGCCACGTTGTTCAGCGCCACCGCGCGCTCGTACCGCCCCGGACGCTCCCTGCGCACGACCCACGTGGGCGTCAGTCGCCGGTCCCGCCCGATCACCCGGATCCCGTGGGACGGTCGTGCCCGCAGATACGAGTCCAGTTCCCGCAGGAGGCGCAGCGCTCCGCCCATGCGCGCGCCGGCACAGTCGACGAGGACCCCGTCCCCCGCGGTCGTCACGGCGACACCCAGGTCGTCTCGGCCGGCCGGGCTGCCCGGCGACGTCCGCGCGCTCCCAGGAGCACTGCCTCGGCGCGGATGCCCTCGACGAACGACCGGGGCGCGAATCCGAGGTCCCGGCGGGCCGCACCGATGTCGAACGCCTTGTCCTCGACGAGGCGGGCGATCTGTTCGGCCTTCAGCCGGGGACGGGCGGCCCGCTTCTCATAGCTCCCGACGAGTGCCCGCACCGGTGACACCGGTACCGGGACGCAGAGCACCCGGCGACCGACGGCGGCGCCGGCCGCCGCGACGATCTCCCGGAACGTCAGGCTCTCGGGTCCCGCGGCGTCGTAGCAGCGACCGACGGCGATCTCGGCGTCCGCGGCCCGCAGGATCAGCGCGGCGAGATCGTCGACATGCACGGGTTGCTGGAGTTGATCTCCCCCGCCGGGCACCGGCAGCACCGGGCAGCGGCGCAGCAATGTCAGCAGCCGGGCCATGTTGCGGTCGTCCGGAGCGCCGTAGATCATGGTCGGTCGGATGATCGTCCAGTGCAGATCGCTGGTGCGGATGGTGTTCTCAGCGGCGGTGCGCACCGCCTTGGAGGGGGGATCCAGGGTGGTGAAGATGCCGGTGGTGGAGATGAACAGGGCGCGGTGCAGCCCCGCGGCCCTGGCGGCGGCAACGAGCATCCCCGCATGGCCGAACCCGAGGGACGCTATGTTGAGCAGTGTGCGGCCGGCCGCGGCGCGGAAGGCATGGTCGATCGACCGTGGGTCGGCCAGGTCGCCGGGAACCGGGGTCGCGCCCAGGTCCCGAAGCAGGTGGGCCGAGCGAGGACTTCGCACGAGCGCGCTGACCTCGTGACCCGCCCTGACCGCCTGCTCCACCACCCGCCGGCCGAGAAATCCGCTCCCGCCGGTCACGAAGAGGTTCATCGGGCTGTCACCACCTGCGACACCCCCGCGGGCGCTCCGTCTGCCGCGGACCTTGCCCGCGGGTCTGCGCACCCGGACCCGACGCGGGTCTCCCGCGCGACCGGCTCGACATGCGCCAGCGTGAGCAGCAGGTCGATCGCATGAGGAACCCGATCCCGAACTATCGCTTCGCGCTGCCGCCTGGTGGTGAAGGCGTCGAGGGAGGACTCCTCGATGATGCGTTCGTGCACCCGCTTGTCCTGCACGACTCCCGCGAACGCGTTGTAGCTGACGACGGGCGGCTTCCTGCGCAGCCAGTATCCGGCGGGCGCTCGGCGGTACATCACCGGCTCGAAGGGGGTCGGATATTCCAGGAGCCGGGGGAGGTTCCGCTCGATGACGAGGCGGTGGAAGTTGCAGCCCATGCGTTCGACGCGGGGCATCCGGGCGGCGGCACGAATCCAGCGGCTGTCGAGGAAGGGAGAGACGGTCGGGATGTTCGTCCGGTAAAGAGCCAGCCCGTTGCCGTGGAAGTGCCTGACCCGCTGCACGGAGAAGAACCGATCGAGGTGCGCCAGCCCGTCGCCGGGGCCCTCGACGAGGCGCGCGATCTCGTCAGCCAGTCGCAGCGAGTCGCGGGGGCTGTCGGTCAGCAGCGGGAGATAGCGCGCGAACCGTCTCCGCCGCCACTCGGTACGCGCCGCGAAGAACGCTCGGACGAACGCGTCGCCGCCCCGCCCGAGCGTTCGCGCGAGGGCGCCCCGGTTGCAGTAGGGGGTACGCACGAGCTCGCCGTTGGTCCCGACGACATGGGGAGTCGCTCCGTAGGCGCGTGCGCCGACCGTGTAAAGGTAGGTGTGCCAGTTCGCGGCCGTCTTGGTGCCGCCGGTGATCCGTACGATCCGCGCGGCGTGGGTGAGATAATCCGCCGGGTTCAGCTCGATCGTGTGATGGGGAATTCCGAGATCCCGGGCGATACGCGTCGCGATCACCTGGTCGGTGCTGTCCGGAGCACCCATCGTCAGTGCCTGCGGCGAGGACCCGACCGCGATCGCGCGTCCCAGCAGCAGGCGGGAGTCGAAGCCGCCGCTCAGCGAGATCAGCGGATGGTCTCCTGTGAGCTCGTCCAGGACCTCGTGGAGGACGTCGCTCACGTCCAGCGGGCTTAGTGCGGGCTCCTGGGGCAGGGTGTCCCAGAACGACGATCGGTTGATGGTCATCCGGCCGTGCGCGAAGCGGATGACTGCGGCGTTCGGGACCCGCCTGACGTCCGGATGCAGTGTGTCCTCGCCCGTTGGGTGTCCCAGCAGAGTCAGCTGGCGAACCGCTCGCTGATTCCATCTCCATGGCAGGCCCGCCTGTCTGACCAGGGAGAACACGTCCTGGCCGTGGAGGAGGCGGCCGTCCTTGACCACGTAGTAGTAAGGATGGGCTGACACTGCGGAAGTGATGATCATCTCTGTCGGGGCTTGCGGACCGTCCTGCCCTGGGGCAGGCTGAGCCTTCGCGCCCGACGCTGGATGATCCGGAGCGCAGCGGGCTGTCACCACGAAGTCACCCGGGATGTCCGTCGGGGAGATACCCCTGAGAACCGCTGTCAGGATGCGATCGGGCGACCAGGTCGAGTACCCGATGAGTTCCGGGTCGCCGGTCCTGCTTGGGGGTGCGGGGTCTCTGGCGGCCATGTCGTCTTTCGGATCGGGCCGGTGTGATCGCGGCGGGGTACGGAACTGAGCCTGGTGCTGGACCACGGATCTCGGCGAGGTGTGCCTTGACGAGCCGCCAAAATATCACCCTGAGTGGTCAACGATTGCGCATCGTAGTTGAAGGGCGTGTCATCTGGGGACCCACCCGCGTGCGGGAGACCTGGGGTGGAACCGAGCCCGGCCGCCCGCCGGCATCGGGCAGCAGGCTGAGGATCAGGTCGCGGTAGCGGCGTGCCAGCACCTCCCGATCAAAGTGAGCCTCGACGTGCGCACGCCCGGCGCGTCCCATCGCCGCGCGGCGGTCTGGGTCTCCAGCCATCTCGATGACCGCGTCCGCCAGCGCGATGGCGTTCTCCGGCGGCACCACCCGCGCGCCCGCATCCATCAGGATGCGGGCTGCCTCGCCGCGGACCGACCCGATGACCGGGCGACCGGCCGCGAGCATCTCGAACATCTTCGACGGGATGAACGTCTCGAACAGCGGCACGTCGCGCAGCGGAACCAGGCAGATGTCGGCCGCCGCGAGGAGGCCGGGCACCTCGTCGCGGCGCACCCCGGGCAGCAGCGTTGTGTTGGTCAGCCCGAGCTGGGCGACATGCGCGGCCAGCCGCCGTTTGTCCGCGCCTTCCCCGACGAAGGCGAAACGCACCGGTACTCCCCGCTCCGCCACCACAGCCGCGGCGTCCGCGATCGTGGTAAGTCCCTGGGAAATGCCGTGCGCACCCAGGTAAAGCACCACAACGTCGTCAGGCCCGGCACCCAGCCGCTCGCGCAGGCCGGCGGGCGCGGCCACCCCCGGCCGAAAGCGGGCCAGGTCCACTCCGTTCGGGATCGTGTGCACCTTGGCGGCCGGGATGCCGCGCCGCGTGATGTCCGCACGGAAACCCTCGGTGACCGTGACCACGGCGTCCGCGGCGTGGTAGGCAGCCAGTTCCAGCCGCTCCAGCGCTGCGATGATCCGTGGGCTGGTGATGACACCGAGCTGGACGAAGATGGCCGGCCACAGGTCACGGACCTCGACGACGAGCCGTGCCCGTCGGAGCCGGGCCAGGATCCAGGCAGATCCGAGGGAGAAGAAGGTGGGGGACGAGACCACCACCACGTCCGCCGGTCCGGCCGCGCGTGCGCCGAACACCACCGAGCTGGCCATGAAGGAAAGATGGCCGAGCGTCTTGCGGACCACCCCTTCGTTCGGGGTCGCGTACAGCCAGGTCCGCACGATCCGGTAGCCGTCGCCCTGCTCCAGCCTGCGCACGACCCGCCGGTACGCCTCCGGCACTATGCCGGTGGGATGGTTCGGAATGCCGGTGAGGACCGTGACGTCCAGTCCGTCGGCCGTCCACGCGCGTGCGGTCTCGGAGAGCCGGGCCTGCGGCGCACCGGTCTCGGGTGGGAAGTAGTGGGTCACGAGCAGCACCCGCGGCGCCCGGCCGCGTGCGGGCCCACCCGTCTGTGCGTGGCCGGGGCCGCCGCGTACGGTCGGAGAATCGACGGGTGCGGCCCGGGACGGCACGATGATGCGGCGCGGAATTCTGAAGGAGTCACGTGGCACTACGTCAACCTCTCACCGTTCCGACGGCCTGGGCGAAATCGCTCCGTAGCAATTCTGATCGTATTCCTGTCGTGACCGTGAATCGGAGAGGCCGCTTGCGTGTCGCCCCTTGGTGATCTGGTGCGGCGTTTCCGCCGGCGATAAGATCCGGAATCTTGTTTTCAGGTCGGTCGGGCGCTCTGGGCGGGCTCGGTGGAATCGGTGCTGAGCCGAGGATCGTCCGTCTGCCGCTGATGTGGCAGAACGAGTCCGCCCGTACCGTTCTCCGGCGGTGTGACGTCTACCGGTGTGGTATGGGCGAGCGTGATAGACGTGGTCTTGGCGAGCACTGGATCCGCCGCCCGTCCGATGCGGGCGCGCGAGCGGGTGAACCCGACGATTCGAGGCGCGTTCGAGTAACCCACGATCAGCGCCAGCAGCGCGAGGTCGGCCGCGACGCGGACACCTGTGCCGCCCCGTGCGGCGAGGAGCCCGAGGCCCGACATCACCGTGACGAGGCAGGCGACCGTCACCGTAACCCGGGTGTGCGTCCATCCGACATCGGTGAGCTGCTGGTAAATGTGAGTCCGATGGGGGAGATACCAGCGCTCCCCTCGCCGGACCCGGCGGATGAGGGTGATGCCGGTATCGGTCAGGTAGAGCAGCAGCGGCGCCACCGCCGCGTCCGGAGGGAGGCCCGATACGACGCCCTGCAGCGCGAGTACGGCAAGGCAGGCCCCCAGGGTGTAGCTGCCGACGTCGCCGAGAAAAATGCGCGCCCGGGGGAAGTTGAAAGGACCGAACCCGATCGCGGCGCCGGTGATGACCGCCCCGCCCGCGACCAAAGAGGGCATGTCGTGCATACGGCCGACGACACTGAAGGCCAGGCCGGCGATCGCGGCCTGTGCGGCCGAAATGCCGTTGATCCCGTCCATGAAGTTGAAGGCATTGACGAAACCCGTCACCCACAGCGGGCCGACCAGCGCCGCGACCAGCAGGAGCGGTGCCGGTGGGTCGGCGTCGAGGGTCACGCTGATCAGGAGCACGGTGGAGACCGCAAGGCTGGCGAGCACCTGCAACGCCAGCCGGCGCAGGGGGGTGATGCCACCCACGTCGCCGCCGATGTCCTCGGCGAGGCCGATGAGGCCGAACAGAGTCACCCCGACGGTCATCGGGAGCAGGTCGGGTGCGTTGGCTCGGCCGCTGGTGACCACGAGGACCAGGACGCCGGCGAACAGGCCGAGAGCGACCGCGACCCCGCCACCGCGCGGCGTCGGCACCTGATGTGAGGAACGTTCGTTGACGTCGTCAATGGCGGCCAGACGTCGCATGGCGACGAGCACGGCCGGCGTGGCCGCGAGGGTTACCAGCAACGCCGCCGCTCCCGCTCCGACCATGTCGCTCCCTCGGGGCTTGGCCCGTGACGACCCGGCCGGCGCGTGACGCCGGCGAAGACAGGTCGCTCACAGGTGGGTCTGGCTCTCCAGCGGCTCGGTAGATCCGCTGTGCGTGTCTGAATGTAGTGCATCAACTACTGTCGGTTGCAAGAATCGAGTGTGGGTGTCTGGCTGGCGCGGCGGGCCAGGACCGATTCACGGAGATCGGGTGCTGGCGGATGCCGAGCGGGCGGCAGCGGAGGGAACACAGCTGGCCTGAACGAAGGTCATGTTGAAGGCGTCGACCTTGGCCAGCCGGTAGTCGGCGGAGCGCAGCGCGCGAACCGTTCTGTCTGTCGAGAGCACAGGGTCGGGCTGGTCGAACTCGACGCACAGAACACGCGGCCGGATGCCGTCACGCAGGAGTGTCCTGATGGTCTCGTGCTCCGCCCCCTCGACATCCAGCTTGAGCAGGTCGAGGTGGTCGTGGCCGACTCGATCCATGATTGTTCGGATAGTGGCGCATTCCGCTGTGAAGTAGTCGCAGGTCCGCTGTAGGTTCTTGATCGAATGTGAGACGTGGTGCGGATCGCTCGGCGCGTAGAAGCGCAGGTGACCGGAACTGCCGGCCACGCCCACCGGCAGGTGCGTGAACCGTGGGTCGAGGTCCTGCTCGGCGGTCCACCGCACCGACTCCGGCGTAGGGTCGAGCCCCCACACCCGAGCGCCGTATCGAGTGATCAGCGCCAGGTCGAAACTGATGTCGGTCCCGACCCCCGCGCAGTAACATGCCGCGTCGACGTCGAGCACTCCGTCGGGTACCCACCAGCCGCCGTAGGTGGAACCGAGCCGGACCATCTGGAGCGAGCCGGCCCCGGGGTCCGGCCGCCAGAGTAGCGGGAACGCCCTGGACAGCACTCGGATTCGCCACCGGCGCGCGTCGAGGAGTTTCGCGGTCGTTGTCATCGGCCTCATCGCGTTTCTCCACCCCATCCAGTCAACGGTCGGCGGTCTGGCCATGATGTTCTCGCCCTGCCACGGTGGTGGCGCCGCCGCGACGTATCACGATCCGCGAGGCCCGCCATCAAGAATGTGTGTCGCCGCAGCAGGCTGAAGACCAGGACTCCGGCGCCGCCCGTCAGCACACCCTGGCCCTCCAGCATCGAGCGCACCAGTAATGTCACCAGGATCGTTCGAATGACGAAGCTGGTCGGGACGCGACGTCGGCGCCGGGGCAGCGCGCCGCGTGCGCCCGCGACGAGCAGGATCACCGCTGCGACGCATCCCAGCACTCCTGCATCCAGGGTCACGGCGAGCAGCGCGTTGTGCGGCGCCCGTGGGAATTCCCCATTGATGGGTGCGACCCGCGTGGCAAAGCCGTCGCCGAACGGCATCGCGTCAGGGACGGCGTCGAGCGCGGCCATCGCCAGGTCCGTCCGCCCCGAGGAATACGAGTCGTGGGCGACGTCGGTTCGTTCTGGCTGGCCCATGAGGCGGGTCAGCGTGAGCGGAGTCCGTCCGGACACCAAGATCGCCGTGCCGACCCCGGACAGGATCAGCGTGGTCACGAGAACCTGGCGCCAGGCGCCCGCGATGAGCGGATACACGGCGATGCTGAGGCAGAGCGCCACGAGGCCACCCCGGCCTCCGCACATGACAAGCGCTCCGATCAGCAACAGTCCCTCAGCCGGCCAGAGCAGCAGCCGCGGGCCACGTGGCCCCTGCCAGAACCAGATGAGGATCGCGATGGCGAGCTCGAAGGCCAGCGACGTCGACCGAGTAGACAGGCCGCTGACGCCCTGCCACTGCACAACCGGCGTCGTCACGACAGCGTGTCCGGCGGCTTCGGCGACCGTCGCCGCCGCGCTCAGCACGGCGGCGAGCCTGTACCCACCAAAAAAACGGAATGTCTCCCCATTGTTGGCCATCGTCTCGCCGGCGGTCGCCGCGAGCACGGTGAGAGCGGCGAAGGATGCGGTTGATCGATCCCAGTTGGCCGTCCCGGACAGGAGATACGCGAGTGCGAGCAGCATCCAACCGATGTGGGGAGATCTGATCGCCAAACCCTGGACGAGGAACAGCCGCGCCAGTACGGCGAGGAGCAGGACGGTTCGGGCGGCATCGAGGTAGTGCGGGGACACCCCCGGAAGGATGTACAGCGGGGTGAAAAAACCAAGCAACCCGGTCGTTGAGATCAGGCTCCTCGGCATTCGCCCGGCTGGCGCATCCACGGCGGCCGTCGCTGAGGTCGGCCAGCTCCGCTTGGCGTAGCCGACTTCCAGATCCAGGGCGTAGTTACTCATTGCGCCGCGCTTTGGCCCGGATGACCGCCGCGGCCGGCCGCGTGACCGCGGCCGCGGCAGTCGGCATCCTGGGGCGGGCGGCGGTGTTCATACCCTCGGCGTCCGCGATCTGTCAGATCTACCGGCGGCGTTGTCAGCACGATGCCGTGGCCGCCTGCACGATCTCGTCCGCGACCGGCCTGGGAGTGTGGACGGGATCACGTTCGGCCACCCCGCGCCGGGACCTGAACCGGTGGGCCGCGGCGGCGATACCGTCCGCGTAGCCGAGGCCGAGCGACACGCTGTTCATCACGAGGCCGCCGGTCGAGGTGGGGGAGACGTCGTCGATCGCCGCCGTGGTGCTCCCGCTCCTCGCCAGGCCGGTCAGGCCATGCCCCATCGCCGGCTCCCTCGCCGCGACCCGGCTGCCCAGGAAGCCACTCCCGCTGGTGACGAGGTCTCTCACCGCCGGATCTTCGCCAGGTCGCTGCCGCGACGGACCTGGTCGGGCACTGGGAACAGATCGGGGGCGGATGCGGTCATGTCGGCCCTCTCGGGATTACGGCCAGAGACGATCTGCTGAAGGTGATGGGTTGAGGCTGATTCGGTCGAGTGCGCGCACACGGGAGTCCTAAGAAACCGATAGATCGGTCGCGTTCTGTAGCTGAACAGTATCGGAGTGTCCTGCTCCTGTGTGGCGTTGTCAGCGCATCACGGCGTGTCGCTCGAGCGGTAGCCACTCTGCTGGCACCGCATCCGGGACAGCCGCGACCGCCTTCGGAGGCGCCGGCGCCTCCGGCCCGCACATCTCGCGTGCTGGTTCCTACGCGAGTGCCGGAATCTCGGCGTCGCCGCAGGCCACGTCCATTTGTCGTGAAGCGCCGTGATGACCGCGGTCTGTCCACCGAAACTGGCGGAAGAGGTAGCGGTCGAGGGGATGGCCCGGGCGTCGATCCGACACGCACCTTTCCTTGTTCCGTAAACCGACTGCGCGCACAGACACTGGCGTGAAGCGCTCGTTCACAGACTGAGTGGTGGGCGGGCCGTTCGACCGGGCGGCGAGGACGACCGAAGAACTCGCGCCCTTCGGGCTTCGTCGGCGGCTGAGCCGACGGTGATCTCTGGGAGACCTCGTGACTGTGGGAACCGTGTGGCCTGTCCGTCTCAACTTGGGATCCGGCCCCAAGACCGTGCCGGGTTGGACCAGTATCGACCGATCCCCGACGATCCTTCTCGAGCGTCTGGGTGGCGCCAGAAAGCTGCTGTTTCGCGCCGGAATCATCGAATCGTCCCATCTGAACACGTGGCCGCGGGAGGTCGTCCGTCGCGACATACGGCGCCCCCTACCGTACGAACCGGCCGAGGTGGACGCCATATATTCCTCGCACGCACTTGAGCATCTGTATCTCACGGAGGCCGAAGCCGTGCTGGCGGAATGCTTCCGTGTACTGCGCTCCGGCGGCACGATCCGGCTGGCGCTTCCTGACGCCCAGGCGTTCGCGGAGCAGCTTCTGTCCGCGCCGTTCTCGGGTGCCAACGGGCGCATCTTCAACGAGCGCCTGCATTCACACCCCGACAGTCCGCCTGGCTTCCTGCAGTGGCTGCGGCGGAGAGCGGGGTCATCAATGCACCGGTGGCAGCCGACGGAGAGTCTGCTCCGGGAGCTGTTGACTTCAGCAGGATTCATTGACGTGCAGCGTCGGCAATTCCAGACAGGTGAATTCCCGGATCTGACGCTGATCGAGCATCGGAAGGACAGTCTCATTGTAGAGGCGACGAAGCCATAGCGATGACTCGCGCGGAAATTTCCCTTGCGCTGGCACCCGCCGTCACCAGAGCGGACAGGGTGCGGCGCTCGCCGGTTGCTCGGATATACTCCGCCACGCTGGTCACTCAGGTTCTGGGGCTTGCCCTGACGACGATCGTCGCCCGTCTTCTGGCGCCGGACGAGTTCGCCTTGTTGACCGAGCTCGTAATTTACAGCAGTGTCATCCCCTCCCTGTTCTCCTGCGGTATTTCCGACGCGCTTGTCACCACCCGGGGTTTCGACCACGAGGATGTGGTCAATATCTACAGCTCCGGTGTGATACCAGTGGCCGTGCTGGCCCTCGTCGCAGGCGCCGTCACCTGGATCGTGGCAACGATCCTGCCGGACGGAGACAGAATAACCGTCACGATCCTGAGCCTGTCGGTCGTCGTCTCCTTCCTCTCCTCCTGGATAATGAGCCTCGAGCAGCGACTAGAGTGCTTCGGGGACTATAATCGGCAACTGATATGGACAAATGTCATTCCGCTCGCTCTCATGCTGCCCCTGGTGCTGCGGCCGGAATGGTGCAGTGTCGCTTTCTTTCTGGCGGCACGGTTCGTGGGGAACACGACGGTCCTGGCGCAAAGGTTCTATTTCCGTCGAAACTTCCTCCATCCTGTCCGGCGCGCTGACCGCGGCATGATCCGAAGCATCACAGTCCGTGGCCTGCGCTTTCACGCCACGGCGCTGTTGAACGTGTTCTCCGGACGCCTCGATCAGGTCATGGCAACCGCGTTCCTTTCTTCCTCGGGTCTGGCCACCTACGGCGCGGTACTCCCGATGTCGGTGGCCATGAAGAGCCTGGGCAACGCGGTAAGTACCGTCGGCCTCGTCCGAGTGAGCTCTGTTGATGCCCAGGAAGCGAAGGCGAGCAGCTTTTCCCGTCAGCTGCGCCTGAGTATTGTCGCATCGTTCGTCATGGCGCTTCCGATCTGTCTCCTGATGCCGGTGCTGTTTCCGCTCCTTCTGGGGCCGAGATATGTCGACGTTGGAAAGACCGTGATACTTGTCATCGTCGGCGGTACCTTGTTCTCGTTGGTCGACATCGAGATCCGGCTGCTTCGTGGCCTGCTTATTGTCTGGCCGGGCGTCGCCGCCCGAGTAGCCACGATCGGCAGTGTACTTCTCCTCGCGCCCACGGTAATGCGGGACCATGGGGCCGTTGGCGCCGGTGCAGTCAGTGTGGCGACTGCTGTCGTGACCCTTGTCGTCCTGGCGGTTGGAATCCGATTCGCCGTGGCGCGGAATCTTACGGCGAGCGCACAGGGGCTGGATTGAAACCCTGCACCGTGGTCGGAACCTCGAACGGTTCGGCGAATCCGGGCGGACATGCGGCTTCACCCGTGCAGGCGCCCGCCCGCTCGGGACCGCTGCACCCGGAATTCCGCCCCGGCCACCCCGGCCGCCGACAAAATATCTCAATTGGTCGCGAAATCCTGGCTGGAGTAGCGGCGGCGCAGGTGGTCTCTGCTCCCTTCATTCGGGAGCCGCCCGGACTGGACCCAACACGCCGAGGCGACCACTGGCGCCGGAAGGCGGGTGCGGTCACGTATCGTGCGCGTGAGTGCTCACGGAATGCGAGAACCTGGTGCGTCAGGGAGGCGCTGCCCTTGAACGGTCTCCGGCCGAACGCAGTCTCACTGAGTGCGCGACATCCATAGTTAACGATGCGTTACCAGTGAACGGAGGAAGGCTCGACCATGCGCATTGCCTTCATCGCGGACTTCAGGAGCGTAACCGCACGCTCCTGGATCGGCGGGGTAGCGGGCCTTGGCCACGAGTGCCTGATTGTATCCTCTCATCCGGTTGGTTCCGAGCCGGAAGCGGGCTTCCGCGTCGAATGCGTTCCAATCGGCCTCAGCTGGTTGACTCGGGCCTCCGGGTCACCTCGCGCGAGCACCGGTGCATCCAGGCTGCGTAGATCGAACCCCATGGTCGAATATCTCCGGGCCCATGTGGGCCCGTTCGATCTGCCGATCCAGGCCCGCAAGGGTCGTCGCCTGATCGAGGAGTTCGCTCCTGATGTGGTGCACGCATTGCGCATACCATTCGAAGGAATGTACGCCAGCTACCTCCGTCCGACCAGCCCACTCGTGCTGTCTGCCTGGGGAACCGACTTCACCTTGCACGCGGCGGGAAACCGACTGCTTGGCGGACTGACCCGAAGAGCCGTCGGAATGTCTCATGCTCTGATCGCCGACTGCCAGCGTGACGTCGAACTCGCAGGCACCTGGGGACTCGAACCAGGCCGACCCACCGGAATCTTTCCAGGCAATGGAGGCCTGGAACTTCCCTCCGATTCCGACGTGGACCGGCTGCGGGGTGAGACCCGGTCCCGCCTCGGCATCGCCGACGACACGCCCGTCGTGCTAAGTCCTCGTGGTCAGCGGGGCTGGCTTCGGGTGGACACACTGTGCCGAGCAGTTCCCGAGATCGTTCGCAGAGTTCCAGGAACGGTGACCGTTCTGGTCGACTCATCGGGCGACAGGCGGATCACCACGCTGGTGGACGAGCTGAAGATCGGTGAGTTCTGCAGGCTTCTCCCTCGGCAGTCCCCGGGCCAGATGGCCGGACTGTTCGCTGCGGCGGATCTCGCCGTGTCGCCCAGCTTTCACGACGGAACTCCAAACACACTGCTGGAGTGCATGGCAACCGGTTGTTTCCCGGTGGCCTCAAACATAGCTCCGGTTCGTGAGTGGATTGATCACGGGGTGAACGGGCTGCTTTTCGACCCTGCGGACCCGAGGGAACTCGGCGCGCTGGTGGTCGAGGCGCTGACCGGAGAGAAAATACGAGAACATGCCAGGAGTATCAACCGAGATCTTGTTGCCGAACGGGCCGAGCGGAGGGCAACGCTGGCACGCGTAGACGAATTCTACCGAAAGGTCGGCGTCCTGTGAGCGCAGACGATCCCCCGGGGCAGTCCGAACGCCACCCGAAGGTCGCGGTCATCGCTTCGTACCTTCCGAACTACCGTGCGGCGCTGTATCGCGAGCTGCTGGCCAGGACGGGGCCCACATACCATCTGTTCGGCGACACCAGGATCCCGATCCCCGGATACACCTCCATCGTGCTTGAGCGGGGCCACCGGATCCGCACGCGCTCGTTTGGCCCGGTGCACTGGCAACACGGTCTCGTTGCCGATGCGCTACGTCGGGTGCGAGCGGCTCGGAGGGGAACCGAGCATGACTTCGACCTGCTGGTCATGACCGGGGACTGGACTTATCTGTCCACCTGGCTCATCGCCGCATTGTCCCGGCTGGGAGGTCCCCCGGTCCTGCTCTGGACCCATGGTTGGCGGCGGCGAGAGTCCGGTGCACGACTGCACGTACGCCTGGCGTTCTACCGTCTGGCGGCAGGACTGCTGCTTTACGGTGAGCACGGCCGCAGACTGGCGATGGAACACGGTCTAGATCCCCACCGGCTTCATGTGATCTACAACAGCCTTGATCTGGACAGGCAGTTGGCCGCCGCCGCAGACACCGACGACGAGTCGAGTTCACGGTTCGTGTCAGATCTGTTTGCGAACCCGGAGCTGCCGCTGGTCCTGTCCTGCTTCAGGATCACCCGGGAGCGCGCGGTCGACGAGGCAATCGCCGCGCTGGCGCTGCTACAGGGTTCAGGACGTGGGGTGAACTACCTGGTGATCGGAGACGGTCCGGACCTTCCGCGGCTCCAGAGCATCGCAAAGTCCTATCCCGAAGTTCAGGTGGTCTTCTACGGCGCTTGCTACGACGAAGGTGTCATCGCCGCGGCCCATCGGCGTGCCGTCGTCACGCTGGCGCCCCGGAAGATCGGACTGTCGGCGTTGCAGAGCCTGGCGTACGGCGTTCCGGTCGTAACGTGCTCTGGAATTGAACATCATACTCCGGAGTTCGAGATCCTGGAGGACATGGTTTCTGCCCGCATCTTTCCTGTGGGTGATATCCCGGCCATGGCGGAGTCGGTCCTCTACTGGATCGACAACCCACGGCGGGACGGGTGTGTCGAGGATCTGAGGAAGAGGCTGTTCGCCTCCTATAATCCACGGCGCCAGGCGGATCTGATCGACAAGGCCGTCGTCGGGACACTGGAGCACGTTCATATGGCTGCACCTGGACCGAACCTCTTCCGCGGGCAGCGTCCCGAGTCTCTGGACCGGTTGGAGGAGATGCCCCGTGAGTGTTGACCACAACATCTACAGAAATGGAACGTACCGGGCGAGAAATCCGGACTGGCATGACGGGGACGGGGCATGGAAGGCGCTCCAGATCGGACATCTCCTGCGCCGGAACGGAATCGATCCGAAGTCGGTCTGCGATGTCGGATGTGGCACCGGAAGGGTGCTCGCCGAGTTGGCGGTCCAGTTTCCCGCCGCCGAGCGCCTGGTCGGCACGGACACCTCTGACGAGGTTCTCGACGCTGCTCGCGGACTGTCGCCCAGGGAGATCGAATTCGTTAACACCGAGAAGCTGGACCAGGTCGAGCATTTCGACCTCGTCCTGATGGTCGACCTGTTCGAGCACATTGAGGACTACCTCGGTTTCCTGAGGTCGTTCCGCGGGCGTGCGGACAGATTTGTTTTCCATATCCCGCTCGATCTGTCGGCTCAGGCTCTGCTCCGCGTCGAACCGATACTGCATGCCCGGCGTCACGTTGGCCACCTTCATTACTTCTGCCGGGAGACGGCGCTCGCGACGCTGGATGACGCTGGCTACCGGGTCCTCGACGAGAGATATACTCCTGGTGCGCTTGAGCTCGACCGACCGGGTAGGAGACGCGCAGTGGCGCGGATACCCCGGAAGGCCGCCTTCCGGCTGTCGCCACACCTGACCGCCCGCGTTCTCGGTGGATTCTCCCTACTCGTCCTGTGCGACGGCGGTGAGATGCAGTGATGTCTCTTCTGCAAGAGGTCACCTGCGATTCCCCAGCCTTCGTCGTGGCTGAGGTGTGTCCAGCTTCTGGCGCGTCGTCACGCGCGTGACCTGTATCGCCGCGCTGGTCACGCTCCTTGCGCCGCTCCGCTCATGTTGTTGCTCCAACCTGGTCATTCCGTCGCCTCTGTACGGGTGGCTCCGGTGCGACGCGGGCGAGAGCGGTACGGAAATCCGCAGCTGAATGTAATGGATCAACTACAGTCGGTTGCATGATACGAGTGCGAGTGTCGGGTCTGGCGCGGAGCCACGGATCTTCGGTGCGGCACGCGCCCGCGATGGGCCGGGTTTTCCGGTGAAGCAGGTGGTCCAGGTCGCCGGCGGTGGGGATGTCCGGGTCGTCGAGACCCCGATCCCCTCGATCGGGGCGACGGAGGTGCTGGTGGAGACGGCCGCGACGATCGTCTCCGCTGGTACTGAGCGGGCGGTCACGGCTCTTGCCCGGTCCGGGCTGCTCGCCAAGGCGAGGGCCCGTCCTGACCTTGTCCGTCGGGTGACCGAGAAGGCCAGGACGGACGGCATCGGGGAGGCGCTCCGCTCGGTTCGCGACCGGCTCGCCGCCGAAATGCCCCTCGGTTACAGCGGCGCCGGCCGGGCCGTCCGTGTCGGTTCCGCGGTCGACACCATCCGGCCCGGTGACCTGGTGGCCACCGGAGGCGCGGGATGGGCGAACCATGCCGAGTTCCAGGCGGTGCCCGGCCTGCTGTGCGCGCGGGTGCCGGAAGGGGTCCCCGCGGCTGACGCGGCCTTCGCGACCATCGCCGCCATCGCGCTGCACGGGCTGCGTCTGGCGGAGGTCGGTCCGGGAGCGAAGGTGGTCGTCGTCGGGCTTGGCCTCGTCGGTCAGCTCGCCGCCCGCATCGCGCTGGCCAGCGGATGTGACGTGGCGGGAGTAGATCTCGCGGAGCTGCCGTTGACCACCGCCGCCGGGACCGGTGTGCGTGCGCTGCGCGAGTCCGGCGACGCGACCACGGCCGCGGTGCGGGAATGGAGCCGGGGGCGAGGGGCGGACGCGGTGCTGATCTGCACGGCGGGCCGGTCCGGCGACCCGGTGATGCGGGCGACGGAGTTCGCCCGCGACAGGGCGCAGCTCGTCGTCGTCGGGGATGTGCCACTGGGCCTGGCACGCGCGCCGTTCTACGAGAAGGAGCTCGCCCTTCGCTTCGCGCGGTCGTATGGTCCCGGCCGGTACGAGCGGGGCTACGAGGAGTGGGGAGTGGACTACCCGGCGGGCCAGGTCCGCTGGACGGAAGGCCGCAACCAGGAGGCGGTGCTCGACCTGCTCGCCGCCGGCCGGCTGTCCGTGGCGGATCTGGTCACCCATGCCTTCCCGCTCGAGCAGGCCGCGACCGCCTACGACCTGGTGTCGACCCGGCGAGAGCCCTACCTGGCCATCCGGTTCGACTACCCGCGCCGCGCCGAGCCGGTGGAGGTCGCGTCGCGGGCGGCGGGGACCGCACCGACCGACGAGAGCGGTCCGGGGGAGGCGCGGCCAGCCGGACAGCGCGCGAGTCGGACGGCGCGTCGGTTCGGTGCGCCCGGTGGGCGCCGCGGTAGCCGCGTCGGTTGGATCGGCGCCGGGAACTTCTCCGGCTCGGTGTTGCTGCCGGCCTTCCGGGACGCCGGTTTCGATCACTTCGTCAGGGTCGCGTCGGCGAGCGGCCGGTCGGCTCGTGCCTTCGCCGACCGGCACGGGTTCCAGGGAACCGCAACCGGGGTCGACCAGTTGCTCGACGACGATGACATCGATGTCGTGGTGATCGCCACGCCGCATTCGACGCATGCCCGGCTGGCGGCCGCGGCGCTGGAACGGGGCCGGCACGTGTGGTGCGAGAAGCCGCTGGCTCTCGACCTGGCCGACCTGGAGATGGTTGAGCAGGCGGCAGCCGTCGGCGGCGGCGTTCTGATGGTGGGTCTCAACCGCAGGTTCTCCCCGGCGGTCGTCGAGGCTCGGCGACGCCTGGCCGAGCGGGATGGCCCGCTGGGTCTGGTCTACCGCGTCGCGGCCGGCCCGGTACCCCCGGACCACTGGTACGGCGACCGGCGCGAGGGCGGCCGTCTGCTGGGCGAGGTCTGCCACTTCGTCGACACCTGCGCGACGCTGGCGGGCAGCCGGGTCGAGGTGGCGACGGCGCTGCCCGGCCGCGGTGGTGAGGCGCTGCTGGCCGAGGACCTGGCCGTGACGTTGCGGCACCTCGACGGCAGCCTGTCGACCATCGCGTACAGCTCCGCCCGTCCCCGGGCCTGCCGGAAGGAGATGATCGAGGCTCTCGCCGGTCGTCGTCACCTGCGCATCGACGACTTCAGGGAGCTGGTGGTCGACGGCGATTCGGGATGGAAGGGCGCGCAGGACAAGGGACACCGGGCGGCGGCCGGCGCGTTCCTGCGGATGTGCCGCGGCGGCGCGACCGAGGTGACGGCCGAACTGATCGCATCGTCGCGGGCGACGCTCGCCGCCGCCGCGAGCCTCGGCACCGGCCTTCCGCACTCGGTGGAGCCGGCGGCCACCGACCCGGTGGACGCGGTCGGCATACCGGCGGCGCGGACGGCGGGGCCGGGAAACGCGCCGCCCGCCCGGCCGGCCGCTCCGACCCGGACCGGCGACGCGGTCGGCGGTGTGGTCGGCGGTGTGGTCGGCGGCGTTGCGCGCGATCGGACGGCGACACCGTGACCGCGGCCGGCCTGCACGCCGTCGTCATCGCCGGCGCCCGGCCGAACTTCATCAAGGTGAAGCCCGTTCTCGACGCGCTGGCGGCCGATGGCGCCCGAACCAGTTTCGTGCACACGGGGCAGCATTACGACGAGACGATGAGCGGGGTCTTCTTCGCCGATCTGGGGCTCCGGCGGCCCGACCACCACCTGGAGGCGGGATCCGGGTCGCACGCGGTGCAGACCGCGGCCGTGATGACCGCGTTCGAGCCGCTGCTGGCGCGCCTGTCACCCGATGTCGTCATCGTCGTCGGCGACGTGAACTCGACGCTGGCGTGCGCGCTCGTCGCGGCGAAGGCGAACATCCCGGTCGCGCACGTCGAGGCCGGCCTGCGCAGTGGTGACCGGGCGATGCCCGAGGAGATCAACCGGATCGTCACCGATCGGGTGTCGGACCTGTTGTTCGCCCCCAGCCCCGAGGGCGTCGAGCATCTCCTCGCCGAGGGCGCGCGACCGGAGTCGGTGCACCTCGTGGGCAATGTCATGGTCGACACGCTGCTCGCCTGCCGGGAGCGGGCCCGCTCCCGCCCTGTGCTCGCCGATCTGGGCCTGACCTCCGGGGAGTACGGCCTGGTGACACTGCATCGGCCGAGCAACGTCGACGACCCGGCGGTACTCGACGGGCTGCTCACGGCACTGGGCGAGATCGCGCGCCGCTGTCCGCTGGTGTTCCCTGTTCACCCGCGTACCGCCAGCCGCCTGGCCGGGCGGCTACCGGACGGGGTTCGGGCGCTCGGGCCGGCGGGCTACCTGGACTGCGTCGCGCTTCAGATGGGCGCGCGACTGGTGCTCACCGATTCTGGTGGTGTCCAGGAGGAGTCCACGGTGCTGGGCGTTCCGTGTCTGACCCTGCGGGAGGGCACCGAGCGGCCGATCACGGTCGCCGAAGGGACGAACCGGGTGGTGGGCTGTTCTCCAGCGGCGATCATCGCGGGCGCGTTCGAGGTGCTCGAGCGGCCGCCATCGCCGCGTTGTCCCGATTTGTGGGACGGACACGCGGGCCGGCGGATCTCCGCGGTGCTCGGGCGGACCCTCGGACGCCGGGCTCGTCATGGCAGCGGAGTCCGCCCGCGTGGGCAGGCGGCGGCCGCGTCCGACCTCCTGCTGGCAGCACCGATAGCCGATCGCGGAGCGTGACACACCGTAATCGCGTTGCGTAGCTGACAGTGTTTAATGAGTAACAATAGGTTCATGACTTCTTCGGGAAAGCTGGTGGTGGTCGGCCAGGGGTACGTAGGTCTTCCCGTGGCGATGCGTGCGGTCGAGGTCGGCTGGCGGGTGGTCGGCGTCGACGTCGACGCCGCGCGGGTCAAGCGGCTGGTCGCCGGCGAGTCGTACGTCGAGGACGTCTCGCGGGACCGGCTCGCCGCGGCACTCGACTCCGGGCGGTATGAGCCGACGGCCGACTTCGCGGCGGCCGCGGGGTTCGAGGTCGCGGTCGTCACCGTCCCCACCCCGCTGCGGGAGGGCGCGCCCGATCTGGGCTACGTCGTCGAGGCGGCCCGCAGCCTGGCGCCGCTGGTGACACCGGGGGCGACGGTGGTGCTGGAGTCGACCACCTATCCGGGGACGACCGAGGAACTGTTCGGGCCGTTGCTGGAGGAGGGATCCGGGCTCACCGCCGGAGACGACTTCCGGCTCGGCTACTCCCCGGAGCGTATCGACCCGGGAAACCCGACCTGGCGGCTGGAGAACACGCCGAAGGTCGTCTCCGGTGTCAACGACGCCTCGCTCGAGGCGGTCCGGGCCTTCTACGACTCGCTGGTGGACCGTACCGTGTCGGTCGCCTCGACGAGGACGGCCGAGCTCACCAAGCTGCTGGAGAACACCTTCCGGCACGTCAACATCGCCCTGGTCAACGAGCTCGCGATGTTCGCGCACGAATTGGGGGTGGATGTGTGGGAGGCGATCGACGCCGCCTCCACCAAACCGTTCGGGTTCATGCCGTTCCGGCCCGGCCCCGGCGCCGGTGGCCATTGCCTGCCCATCGACCCGTCGTATCTGTCCTGGCGGGTGCGGCGACGGCTCGGCCGCAGCTTCCGGTTCGTCGAACTGGCCAACGACATCAATGACCACATGCCGGACCATGTGGTCCGTCGTGTGATCGACATGCTCAACCGGCGCGGACGCTCGGTGAGCGGCAGCCGCATCCTTCTGCTCGGACTGGCCTACAAGAGGAACACCGGTGACTCCCGTGAGTCGCCGGCCGCGCGAGTGGCCGCGCTGCTGGCCGATCTCGGCGCCGGGGTCTTCGCGGCCGATCCGCACGTCGACCCCGCGCAGGCGCCGGGACGGGTCGCACTGGTGGACGCCGACGCGGCGCAGATCGCGGCGGCCGACCTGGTGATCGTGCTGGTCGACCACGACGCGTTCTGTCGCGAGCTGGTGATGCGTCACGCCACGGCCGTCCTCGACACGCGCCGATGGCTGCCGGCCGCGTCGACTCGTGCCGCCGGTGCGCCGGCGGATCGTGAGCAGACTGGAGCGCTACCCGGCCCGGCACTCGACTCGACGGCCGACGTACCGGCGGCGGCCACCGACTCGCCGGTCAGGGTGGTCGTTCCAGCACCACGTTCCGCGCCGCGCCGCGCCCTCATCGAGTCGCTGTGAGACCCGTGAGGGGGTGACCTGCGGCTGTCGCGGGGCGCCCCGCCTGTTCGGTCGTCCCGAGGTCCCGAGTGTCGTGACTCTGTGTAGTAGAACTCTCTCTGTAGGTTGGCGAAGGTTGCCGGGTGTCCTGGAGGGAGCTGGGGAGAGTCCTCATGACCACGGAGTCTCGGATCCGTCGGAGCGCCGATGCGGCGATGTTCGCCTGTTCCCCGGCGGGCACGTATCGCCACGGGTTGAGCTGGCCCGGTGCGCTCGACGAGGCGGGAGTGCCGCGCCGGACCGGCGGCTGCGGGTGAACGGTACGGCGCGGAAAGTGACCACGACGGAGGCAACCAGAGCACATGGGTGGCAGATGGACCGGCGGCAGACCGACTGGTGGCAGGGGTACGGGCGGCGGGGGTACGGGAGGCAGGGGGATGCGTGGCGCCCGCGGGTGGCTGGTGCGCGTGGTTCGGCGCTCGACGGGCTCGGTCGACAGGTGAGGGCGAGGCGCACGGTGGACGGCGACCGGACTGCTGGGCCCATCACGGTCGACAGGCCCGCCGGCAATGGCGAGCACCGTGGCTCGGGAAACGACCGCGAGCGCACGTCGGTCGGGAGGCGGGTGGACCCCGCGCCCGCCCGCCCTGACCGCGACAGGCCTGTGACGGTGCTGGAGGTGCTCCCGAGGATGGACCGGGCGGGCGAGGTGATCCGCGCGGTCAACCTCCTGCGGCGCCTGGACCCGCAGGAGTACCGGCTGCTGTTCTGCGTCACCTCGGGTGCCCCCGGATCGCTGGACGACGAGATCCGGGCACTGGGCGGCGAGGTCCATTACTGCCGCGCCGGCCTGAGGTTCCCGCTCGCCTTCTACCGGCTGCTGCGTTCGGTCCGGCCGGACGTCGTCCACTCGGGTGTGGCGACCTTCTCGGGCGTGGTGCTCGCGGTGGCCCGGGCGGCCGGTGTGCCGCGCCGTGTCGCGCACTTCTTCAGCGGCGCGGACCAGAGCGGCGAGAGCCTTCGCGGCCGCCTCCAGCGGATGGTGGGGCGGGTGCTGCTGGACGCGTTCGCCACCGACCTGCTCGCGGCCAGCGAGGCGGCGATGCGCGGACGGTGGCGGGAGACCTGGCGGCTCGACCCCCGGTGCCGGGTCATCTACAACGGGGTCGAGCTCGAGCCCTTCGGAGTGGCCATCGCGGGCCAGCGGCCCATGCCGGACCTCCCCGAACTCGACGAGTTCGGGGAGGCCATGACACCGCAGCTGACCGTCCTGCACGTCGCCCGCCCGGACCCGGTCAAGAACCGGGCCCGGGCCATCGAGATCGTCGCGGCGATGTGCGCGCGGGGGCTCGACGTCCGCCTGCGGATCATCGGGCGCCAGACCGAGGACGAGACCGAGCGGCTGATGACCCTGGCCCGGGGTCTGGGTGTGTCCGACCGGGTCGAGTTCATCGGCGAGCGGCTCGACATCCCGAAGCTGCTGGTGACCTCGTCGCTGCTGCTGGTGACTTCGCTGCGCGAGGGGCTGCCGAGTGTGGTGCTCGAGGCCTGCGCGGTCGGGACCCCGGTGCTGTCGTCCGACCTGCCGGGAGTGGGGGAGATCGCCCGGGTGCTGCCCGGGATCACCATGCTGCCGCTGGGCACCCCCAACGAGATCTGGGCCAACACCGCGGCCGATCTGGCGGTCGTCCCGCCCACGATGGACGAGCGCCGTGAGGCGATGCGGCGGCTGCGGCGGTCCCCGTTCACGATGGAGAACTGGCAGCGCGACATCACGGCCGTCTGGTCGTAGCCGGCGTGTGCGGCCCGCTTCTCCGCGGGCGGGTCCGTTCTCGAGGAGCGCCTGCCGCGAGGCGGGCCCGTCTCCGACGGGGCGCTCTCCGCGAGCTGGACCCGTCCAAGGTGGACCCCGGCCGGGTGGGACATCCCACCCCGGTCGCCAGCACCCTTATCGTCCCGTTCTGCCCGGCTGCATGGCGTGAGGCGCGCGTCCGGACGGACCACCTGATATTTTTAGCCTTGCTAATTAAATGCGGCGCGGATTCCGGTGGGGTACACCGGCGTCCGGGAGGCGATGGTCACAGGCCCACCGGCCCCCGCCGGACGTGACCGACGGTTCCAGCCACCGCCGTCACCCCTGAGAGTGCCAGGATGGGACGAGGTGGCCGAACCGTGGCGAGTCACGGTGTCGACCGGATGTGATCGCTGCTGGTGTCGGACCTCCCCGCGGACGAGGAGCGGGTGAGGTGACGAGGAGGAGACGAAGGCCATGGACAGCTTCGGCAGCACCGGCAGACTCGCGGTAGGTGATCGCACCTACACGATCAGGCGGTTGGACGCGGTGCCCGGGGCCGACCGCCTGCCGTACAGCCTCCGCGTTCTGCTCGAGAACCTGCTGCGCACCGAGGACGGCGCCAACATCACCGCCGACCACGTACGCGCGCTGGCCGACTGGGACCCGGCGGCCGAACCGAGCCAGGAGATCCAGTTCACCCCGGCTCGGGTCATCATGCAGGACTTCACGGGCGTGCCCTGCGTCGTCGACCTCGCCGCCATGCGCGAGGCGATGGTCGCGCTCGGCGGGGACTCCACGAAGATCAACCCGCTGGCGCCCGCCGAGATGGTGATCGACCACTCGATCATCGCCGACCACTTCGGCCGGCCGGACGCCTTCGAGCTCAACGCGACGCTGGAGTTCCAGCGCAACCGCGAGCGGTACCAGTTCCTGCGCTGGGGCCAGGCGGCGTTCGACAACTTCACCGTGGTGCCGCCGAACACCGGCATCGTGCATCAGGTCAACGTCGAGCACCTCGCCCGCGTGGTCTTCACCAAGGAGACCGCCGAGGGCACCCTGGCCTACCCCGACACCCTCGTCGGGACGGACAGCCACACCACGATGATCAACGGTCTCGGGGTGCTCGGCTGGGGCGTCGGCGGCATCGAGGCCGAGGCCGCCATGCTCGGCCAGCCGGTGAGCATGCTGATCCCGACCGTCGTCGGCTTCAAGCTCACCGGTGAGCTGCCCGCCGGCACCACCGCCACCGACATGGTGCTGACCATCACCGAGCAGCTGCGCAAGCACGGCGTGGTCGGCCGCTTCGTCGAGTTCTACGGTGAGGGCGTCGCGAACGTCCCGCTGGCGAACCGGGCCACGATCGGCAACATGAGCCCCGAGTACGGCTCCACCTGCGCGATCTTCCCGATCGACGCCGAGACCCTGTCCTACCTGCGGCTCACCGGCCGCCCCGACGAGCTCGTCGGGCTGGTCGAGGCGTACGCCAAGGAGCAGGGCCTCTGGCACGACCCGAGCCACGAGGCGAAGTACACCACCACCCTCGAGCTCGACCTGTCGACCGTCGTCCCCTCGCTGGCCGGCCCCAAGCGCCCGCAGGACAGGGTGCTGCTGTCGACGGCGAAGCCGGCGTTCCGCGAGGCCCTCGCCAACTACGCCAAGCCCACCGAGCTGGCGAACGGCGGCGCCGACGAGGCCGACGCCGAGTCGTTCCCGGCCTCCGACCCGGCGGCCGCGTTCGGTGACAAGCCCTCCGACGCGCCGGTCGCCCGGATCTCGGTCAACGCGGTCGCCGGTGACGTCAACGGGCGGTCGTCGAAGCCGACGACCGTCACGCTGGCCGACGGCACCAGCTTCGAGATCGACCACGGAGCGGTCGCCGTCGCGGCGATCACCTCCTGCACCAACACGTCGAACCCGCAGGTCATGATCGGGGCCGCGCTGCTCGCGCGCAACGCCGTGGAGAAGGGCCTGACCCGCAAGCCCTGGGTGAAGACCACGCTGGCCCCCGGCTCCAAGGTGGTCATGGACTACTACGAGCGGGCCGGGCTCATCCCCTACCTGGAGAAGGTCGGGTTCAACCTGGTCGGCTACGGCTGCACCACCTGCATCGGCAACTCGGGCCCCCTCGCCCCGGAGATCTCCGCCGCGATCAACGGCGCCGACCTGGCGGTCGTCAGCGTCCTGTCGGGCAACCGGAACTTCGAGGGCCGGATCAGCCCCGACATCAAGATGAACTACCTGGCTTCCCCGCCGCTGGTGGTCGCCTACGCGCTGGCCGGCACGATGGACATCAACATCGACACCGACCCGCTCGGCGTCGACACCGCCGGTGAGCCGGTCTACCTGCGCGACATCTGGCCGAGCGAGACCGAGGTCGCCCAGGTGGTGGGCGACTCGATCACCTCGGAGATGTTCGCGGACCGCTACGCCGACCTCTCCGGAGACGAGCGCTGGCAGGCACTGCCCGTCGGTGACGGCGGCGAGGTGTCGCAGACCTTCGGCTGGGTCGAGGACTCGACCTACGTCCGCCGTCCTCCGTACTTCGACGGGATGGCGGCCAAGCCGTCCGCGCGTACCGACATCGTCGGCGCCCGGGTGCTGGCCTACCTGGGTGACTCGGTGACCACCGACCACATCTCGCCGGCCAGCTCCATCAAGAAGGACTCGCCGGCCGGGCGCTACCTCACCGAGAACGGGGTCGCCCCGGGGGACTTCAACTCCTACGGCTCCCGCCGCGGCAACCACGAGGTGATGATCCGCGGGACCTTCGCCAACATCCGGCTGCGGAACAAGCTGGTGCCCGGCGTGGAGGGCGGCGTCACCCGCCACCTCCCCGACGGCGAGCAGGTGGCGATCTACGACGCGGCCCAGAAGTACGCCGCCGAGAGCGTGCCGCTGGTCGTGCTCGCGGGCAAGGAATACGGCTCGGGCTCGTCGCGTGACTGGGCTGCCAAGGGCACCGCACTGCTGGGCGTTCGGGCCGTCATCGCCGAGTCCTACGAGCGGATCCACCGGTCGAACCTGATCGGCATGGGTGTGCTGCCGCTGCAGTTCCCCGTCGGCGAGTCGGCGGAGTCGCTCGGGCTCACCGGTGAGGAGACCTTCACCATCACCGGGCTGGCCGACGTCGACGAGAAGACCCCGACGATCACCGTGCAGGCGGGGGACAGCTCGTTCGAGGCCGTGGTGCGCATCGACACCCCCGGCGAGGCGGAATACTACCGCCACGGCGGGATCCTGCTGTACGTCCTGCGCTCGCTGATCTGATCTGACCTGGGTTCGATCTGGTCTGATCAGGTCCGTCCGGAGGAGGGCACCACGCCCGCTCTCCTCCGGACGGGCCCGACGGGCACGCCCGCATCCCGCCTGTTCGGGCTCTGCGGGTTCTCGTGCCCCGCAGTGGGCTCTAGTGACGGCCGCGGCCCCGACCGCGGCCCGGGACTTCCAGCTCCGCCGGCCCCGGCCGGCGGGCGTCGACGAGCTTGCGGACGTAGAACAGCGCCCCGAGGATCACCGCGAGGTCGTCGACGAGGCCCACCGGCCCCAACGGGATCTCGGGGACGGCGTCCACCGGGGAGATCACGTAGAGCAGGCTGGCGATCGTCGCGGCGACGCCGTGTAGCGGCAACCGGTAGCGGCGCAGCAGGTAGAAGGTGCCGGCGACCAGCACCAGACCTACTGCGGCGATCACGCCGAGGACGACGACCAGGCCCGTGCCCACACCGTCGCTCATCGCAGTTCCTCCGCGCGGTGGTCACATGCCGTCCGGCCCGTACCGGGCGTGCACGCCCCCGGACGTCGTCCCGGTGACGATCGTGCCCCTGGATGGTCGGCCATCGTGGTCCTCACGGCTCCTTCGTCGGGGTTGGTCCCGGATGGATGATCTGTAGGGAGATGCCCCGGTGCGCAGCGGTCCGAACATGCCCCGACCATGCTCCGTGACCGGTGCTTTTCGGCCCTCCACCCGGTTGCCCGATTGTGTGACGAGCGACGTGGGGCCCGGCGTCGCATGTCGTGGAGCGGGACGGCAAACTGCCAGCATGACCTCCGCTGAGGACGAGAGAATCACGTTCGGCCTGCCCGCCGACGACGCCGAGATCATCCGGTCCGCCGCGGACGCCGAGGGCCTCAGCCTGGAGCTGTTCGCGGTGGAGAGCATGCGGCGCTACGCCCGCGAGGTACTCGCCGACCGTCGGCTGTTCAGGGTCTCCGAGACCGCCTGGGCCGAACTGGACGCGATGCTGCAGGCGCCACCCACCGACAACCCGCGGCTGCGCAAGCTGCTCGACGAGGAGCCAGGCCAGGAGTAGGCGGGACCTGTGTCTCCGTAGACGAGCTCCACCTGCCCTGACGGGGCGGCAGGCCCGTCGCCCCGGCTGCCCCCGTCGATCCCGGTAGATCGACCCCACGACGAGATCGACCATGCCTGGAAGGATTCGGCCCGTGCCGTTCACGAAGCCGTCGGCCCTGGTGGAGGACCACGACACGGTCGCGTTCGGCTGTGGCGATCCCGTCCTCGACAGCTGGCTGCGCCACCACGCCAAGGACCACCAGCGCGAACGCATCACCAGCACGTTCGTGCTGCTGGACGGCTCCACCGTGGCCGGCTACTACTGCCTGGCGACCGCGGCGGCCGAGCGCGTCGGCACGGCCTCGCGGTGGCGTTCCCGCCGGCCCGTGGACCCAGTCCCGATGATGCTCGTCGGCCGGCTGGCCGTGGACGTCCGCTATCAGGGCCGGGGGGTCGGTGCCCGGCTCGTCCGCGACGCGACGATGCGGGCGCTCACGGTGCGCCGCATGGTCGGAACCCCGCTGCTGGGCGCGCACGCGACCGCACCCGACGGACAGTCGTTCTACCGTCACCTCGGCTTCGTGCCCACCGCGCTGGACCCGCATCTGGTGCTGCTTCCCCTGCAGAACGCCGCCGGCTCCTCGGCCTGACTTCGTGCACCTGGCCCGGTCGTGTACTGTCCCTGCGCAGCGCGCGGGACATGACCACCATGCCGGGCCGTCTCGCTGACACTTGACGTCGTCGCACCGGTCCGGTCTGCTTCTGCATCCCGGTTTTCCTCGACATCGCGCCGCGCCGCGCACGAATATGAGGAACGCGGGTTTCCGGCTGCGGATCTCAGGAGGCGCCGCCTGTGCGGTCTGCGCCGGATTCTGTGTGACCACCGCCGTCTGGGAAATTGGTCGCCAGATATGGACTCTTCGCTGTCTGCGAAAAAAGATATCGCCTAATCCAGGTGCTGTCATATGGGCAACCTGCTGCGGTCGTGCCGGAAAGACTCGAGTCGCCGGCGGTGGCTTGGTGCGGTTGCGGGGGTTGAAAACTATTCGTTCGGACGCTGGAACCGGTGCGCCGCACCGAATCAGCCTTATTTTTACGGGCGGTCCTCGGGTATCTTCGGTGGCGATTATGGTCGGATGGTCCGGACTGGAATCCGCCTCCTTCGCTCTCGATCCGATTTTTCTGGCCGGGGCGGGCCGTATTGGCTGACGGGTGTCGGAGAGCCGGTTCGAGGAATTCTCGCATTCACCTAAATGTGTCGGATCAGACGCCGTTAATTCGCTGGAGACACGCCTCTTTTGTGCTGCCGCTGTAAGGGAGGTCGGGCCGCTAGGTTGACGACCGTAGAACTACTGCAAAAGATCGTTCTGAAAGGTAGAAGATGACAAGCAAAATAGGGCGGCGTACGGCCATTCTAGCCACATCGGGCCTCGTTTCCGTTGCCGTCACCCTGGGTGCGAGCGCCACCTCGGCACAGGCCCTGGTGCCGGGGGGCGGGCCGGAGGTGAAGAAGGAGAAGACCGCAATCAGCTACGAGCGGGTCGTCTGGTACGACGGCAAGGACAAGAAGCACCACGACAAGAAGGATTGGCCGTCCTACGGTGACGAGTCCGACGGTGACGAGTCCGACGACCAGGCTGATCTCGCCGCCCCGCTGCCGGTTCCCGGTGTCTCGGTCGGTGCTGTCGACCCGGTTGAGGTCGCCGACGCGGCGCTGGCTTCCGGTGATCTCCACGGGAAGCCCGACAAGAAGCACAAGGATGTCTCGAAGCGTAAGGACGCCTTCAGCTACGAGCGGGTCGTCTGGTACGACGGCAAGGACAAGAAGCACCACGACAAGAAGGATTGGCCGTCCTACGGTGACGAGTCCGACGGTGACGAGTCCGACGGTGACGAGTCCTACGGTGACGAGTCCTACGGTGACGAGTCCGACGGTTACGTGGAAGACGGGGACGATGCGGGAGACGTAGCCGCCGCCTACCAGCCGGTCGGTGGCTACGACCGCCACTACAAGGACCTGGTGAAGAAGAAGATCAAGCTTACTCTCGAGAAGGTGCTCTGGTACAACTCGAAGCACCACGAGCACAAGTACCCGTGGGCAGGGGTTTAGTAGCCGGATCAGCCCACCGTGATCACTATCCCGTCGCCGGTGACTCCCGCGCCCCTTCCGGTTGCATAGCGGGTTAGGAATGCCTGCCGAATTTCGGCGGGATAGAAGCTGTCTGGATTCAGCGGAAAAGCGACGAGGCGCCGTCGGCCGGCCGGCGGCGCCTCACCGATTGACGCGGTTCCGCGTACTCGTACCTGTGGGGTGTGGGACATCGCTCGACTGCTGGGCTGTCCGCCGCCCGCGATCTCGTGGGCGACGTTTTCGAGCGTCAGCTCTGGTCGGTGACCTGGGCCGGCCAGGGCCTGACGAGCCCGCTGTCCCGGGGGCACGTCCACCATGGCTTCCGCTCGTGTACCACCGGCCGCATCGGGTGCGGATGGCCAGGGCACGGTGGCACGGGGTCGGAGATGAAGTCGTCGGCCAGGAACGTCTGCAGCCAGTCCGCGAGATCGACTGCCAGCTCGGCTGGGTCGGTCGTCGGGCTCACGGATGTGCCGGCCGCACTGCCCCGGTAGCGCGCCGAAACGACCCACTCGCTCGCCCAGCCGATGACCTCGGGTTCGGTGACGGGAACCCCCAGGTGCGCGGCGACCTCGGCCGCGGTCGTCCGGTCCCGCACCACCAGCGCCAGCGCGTAGGCCAGGTCGTCGCCGTCCGGGTCCTCGACGGTCACCGTGATCCACCGGTCATGGGGTGGCAGCTCGGCCAGGGCCGCGGCAACCGCGGCCTCGATCTGCCGGCGAGGGGCCAGAAGGTGTTCGGGGGCCACGACCGGCGACCTGCCGCCGCCTGCCTCCCACGGCTCAACCATGATCGAAGGCTAGTCGGAACCGCGTCCCCCCCGCGAGGGAGTACCTGGCTCTCCACAGTGCCGGGGCGGGGTTCCTCGCGGGGACGCCTACGTCTCCGGCGAGCCATCGACTCCTTGGACCCTCTGGCGGGCTGTGAACGCCCAACCCTGCCATTTCTCGATCTGGACGAAAACAATTGGCCCGGTCGGGGTGACGGCCTGGTACTGGTCGTACTTTGCCGCCAGGTGGTGGATCGCCACTGCCCGCTTCACCCCTTCGTCGCCGTCCGTGACAACTCGTGCGCGGCCATCCGCCCGAACCCACCACAGGCCGTCCCAGTCGTCTGTGTACTGGTCTACGAGGAGGCTGACTCGTGGGTTGGCGGCGATGTTCGCCAGCCGCCGTAGGGCCGTCGAGCGCTTCGGTTTGTGATCGACGGCGATGGCGACCTGATCGTCGTCCAGGGTGAACGTCACCGGTACCAGATGCGGCTGGCCGTCCACGCCGGCCGTTGCCAGGCGGGCGACCCGTGCCGCCGCGAAGCGAACGCGGCATTCGGCCTCGTCCAGGTTCACGGCACTCACCATAGCCAGCCGTTCCGATGGGCCGGTGCGTCCGGCCTGGCGGCCAGCCGGGATGTTCCTGGTCGGCGGCGCACGTGCGGGTGCACCGCCGCCGCGGCGTCGGCACCAGGCCTACTACTGTCCTTGTCGTGGACCTGGCCGTGACGGAGGCTGGCGAGGGCGAGGCGCTCGTGGTGTTCGTGCACGGTGTTCTCGACAGCGGGCGCTCGTTCTCCCGGGTGGTCGACCTGCTCGCGTCCCAGTGCCGCATGCGCTGGTACGACCGCCGCGGTTACGGGACGTCGACGAACGCGACCGGCGCACCGGTGGACGTGAACGGCCACATCGAGGATCTCGTCGCGGTTCTGGACGGCCGCCGCGCGGTCGTCGTCGGCCATTCGTTCGGCGGGGTCATCGCCGCCGGGGCCGCGGTGCGGGCGCCGGAGAGCGTCGCGGCCGTGGTGCTCTACGAGACGGTGATGGCGTGGGTGCCGGGGTGGGACGACCGGCGCATGCGGCAGATGCTGTGGAGCGAGGACCCTGAGGACGCGGGCATGCGCCTGATGCTCGGGGCGAAATACGACGCGATGAGCGCCGAGGCGCGGCTTCGGCTCCGGCCGCAGGCCCGCGCGTTCGTCACGGAGGAACGGTCGGCCCGGGCGCCGACACCGCCGTACGACATCGCCGCGCTGGAGATTCCCGTCGTGTACGGCTTCAGTGAGAGCTTCCCCGTCGTCGTGATGCAGCAGCACCTGAGCGCGGTGGTGCGTGACGTCGAGCTCGTGACTTTTCCTGGCGACCACTTCGCCCATCGCACGGCACCGGCGGAATTCGCCGGGCTTGTCCGGTTGGCGGTTCGGTGCGCGTCCGGGAAGGCGTAGTCCCGCGCCCCTCGCGGCGCGCGGGATTCGGTCGCGGGCGGGTCAGCTGAGCCAACTGATCGGATGATCGCCGATCAGGACCCGGGCCGTCAGGACGACGGCCGCGCAGGTGAGCAGCGGAACCACCACCAGGCGCTCGACCCGGCCGTCCGTTCTGGGGACCAGGACGGTCTCCATCCGCCAGTTCACCGGCCAGAGCAGGAGGCAGCCCCTGGGGGTCAGGCAGTCCCCGAGCAGGTGGGCGATACAGCCGATGGCGACGGCGTAACCGGCGAAGCTCATGTCGAGGCCGTGCATGAGGTAGATGGCGGCCCCGGCTGCCGCGCAGTCCTTCAGCCCGGACCAGAAAGGGTGGCCCTCGAAGTCCAGGCCGAGGCCGCGCAGCCCGAAGCCCACGAGGATGTACAGCGCCGCCCACCAGCCGTACTGGAAATGGGTGGCCAGCAGCCCCATGGCCACACCCATGGCGGCGGCGAACAGCAGGGAGTGGGTGGCGTGCCGGTGCCCGCCGGAGGCCCGGCCCACCCAGCGGCACAGGATCTTGGTGACGGGCCCGAGGGTGTTCGCGATCCGGCCGGAGGGATGGTCGATGTCGGGCAGCAGCCCGGCGCCCGCGGCCACCACCGCGCCGGCGATCACCTGTTGGGACGACAGCGACAGCGCGTACGACCCCAGCCACTCCTCCCGCGAGAGGACCGGCACGGCGGCCAACCAGACCACCGCTCCGCTCAGCACGTGCGTCTGCCCCATCACAGCAGCTCAACCCCGACGACCAGGACCCCAATGATCAGCACCGGTGGACTTTAGCGGGTCCACCGGGCGCAACGCCCGTGACACGCCAAAGTGCCATCCCTTCATCAGGCCGACAATCAGGGCAGCCGACCGGGGCCACCGGGCGCGGGCCATCCGGACCGCGGCGAAGCCTCCGGCCGGGGTGCGCGCCTCAGGGCGGGCCGGCGAGGTAGCGCTGGAGGTCGGCGTGGCGGAACTCCCACACCGCGCCGGCCCGGCACAGGACGCCGCGGGCGTGGGCGTCTTCGAGGAAAGTGACGAGGCGCAGGGGTTGCTGGCCGCGTGCGGCCAGCCATGGTCGGGCCAGCCCAAGTCGTCCCCATGCTGACGCGAGCCCGATCGCGAGTCCGCCCGAGAGCCCGGCCGCGAGTCCGAGCGCGAGGGCGATCGCGATCATGAATGGGGGCACGATCGCGAGTCCGGCCATGAATCCGACCAGGAGCACGAACGCGAGCCCGACCGCGAGCCCGCCCGCCAGTGTGAACGCGAGTCCGTTCACGAGGGCGCTCGCGCGGTCCTGGCTCAGGGTGTACCTGGGTTCGACGCTCGATTGTGTATTCACAGGGGCGTCGAGCCCGACCCAGCCCACGAGCCCGACCGTGAGCCCGCACATCAGCCCGACCGTGAGCCCGGCCGGAGGCCCGTCCGTGAGCCCGGTCGCGAGCCCGCCCGTGATGCCGACCGTGAGGATCCGGTAGGTGCCGGGGGTCGCGCCGGGGATCTCCCACCAGGCGAGGCTGGTGGTGTGCAGGCGGTGTTCGAGGTGATGGCCGAGGAAGGCCAGGTAGCGGGTGGCCTGCTTGATGGTCCAGCGGGTCGGCCGGTCGGGGTGTGGCCGGTAGGCGGCGGGGATGAACCCGGCGAGCAGGTGTTGTTCGACGGCGGCCGCGGTGGGCAGGGCGCACAGGTCGGAGGGATCGGGTAGGCCCACCCTGGATTCCCAGGGCCAGGGGTTGTAGACGGTGCTGGCGAGGAAGGCGGTCAGCGGGGTGGTGAGCGCCTGGGCGACGGACGAGGTCGGGTCAGCCAGAGCGGTCAGGGCTGGTGCCCATCGGAGTGGGCCGTCACTGCCGGCACCGGCCAGCAGATAGCCCCTGATCGCCGTCGAGGTGAGGGGGAGGACGTGGATGCCGGCGGCGCCGTCGAGGTGGATCGGCCGCTGGTCGGGGTCGGGACGCACGGCTGCGCGGAACTCGTCGGTGCGGCAGCTCAGCACGAGCCCGATGTCGCCGGGGAGTTCGTCGTTGATCGAGGCGAGAGCCTGGTCGGTGCCGCCGGCGCGGATCTCGTCCAGCCCGTCGAGGACCGGCAGGATCAGCCCGGCGCGCAGCAGCGCTCCAGCCCGGGTGTCACCGGTGGCCGCATCGACGGCGGACAGGTGGGGGTACTCAAGCAGGATCTGGTCTTCCAGCCAGCCGTACAGGCTTTGCCAGTCGGGGATCCAGGAGGCCAGCGGGACCAGCAACGGCACCGGCTCGCCGGCCTGGCGGCGGCCGATCAGGTCCAGGACGAACCGCACCAGCAGGACCGTCTTGCCAGCCCCGGGCTCGCCGAGCACGACCAGCCGCCCAGCCGACGGCCACGGCTGCGCCGCCAGCTATCAGCCAGAACGGGCGTTGTGCCTCCCCGCGCCCCCCGCTGATGCTCATAGCAAGCATTTATCCACACTGCGCTATATACATTCGCTCGGGGGTGAGTGCGTTGACCGTGCCATGGTCAGCCGGTGGTAGGTGGCTGCCGGGGGAGTCGGATCGCCTACCCTTGATCGGTGGGTGGCCCGGATCATGGCTGCTGCCAGGGAAACGCGGGTTCGTCAGCCCTTGAGCAGGGCGCGGGACATGACGACGCGCTGGATCTGGTTGGTGCCCTCGTAGATCTGGGTGATCTTCGCGTCGCGCATCATCCGCTCGACCGGGAAGTCGCGGGTGTAGCCGGCGCCGCCGAAGAGCTGGACGGCGTCGGTGGTCACCTCCATGGCGACGTCCGAGGCGAAGCACTTCGCCGCGGCCGTGATGAAGCCGAGGTTCGGCTCGCCGCGCTCGGCGCGGGCCGCGGCCACGTACACCATGTGCCGGGCGGCCTCGATCTTCATCGCCATGTCGGCGAGCATGAACTGGACGGCCTGGTTGTCGGCGATCGCGCGGCCGAACTGGCGGCGCTCGCGGACATAGCCGATCGCCGCGTCCAGCGCGCCCTGGGCGATGCCGACGGCCTGGGCGCCGATCGTGGGCCGGGTGTGGTCGAGGGTGGCCAGGGCGGTGCGCAGGCCGGTGCCGGGCTCGCCGATGATGCGGTCGGCGGGGATCGTGCAGTTGACGAAGTGGATCTCTCGGGTGGGGGAGCCCTTGATGCCGAGTTTGCGCTCCTTCGAGCCGACCTCGAAGCCGGGGTCGTCGGCCCGGACGACGAACGCCGAGATGCCGTTGGCCGGCTTCGCCGCGTTCGGGTCGGTCACGGCCATGACGGTGTACCAGAGGGACTCGCCGGCGTTGGTGATCCAGGTCTTCGTGCCGTTGAGGACCCAGTGGTCGCCGTCGAGGTGCGCCCGGGTGCGCATGGACGCGGTGTCGGAGCCGGCCTCCCGCTCCGAGAGCGCGTAGGAGGCGGTCGCCTCCCCGCTGGTGATGGAGGGCAGGACCAGCTTCTTCAGATCCTCCGAGCCGGACAGCAGGATCGGCATGGTGCCGAGCTTGTTGACCGCCGGAATGAGGGACGAGGAGGCGCAGACCCGGGCCACCTCCTCGATGACGATGCAGGTCGTCACCGAGTCGGCGCCCTGGCCGCCGTAGCTCTCCGGGATGTGTACGGCGCTGAACCCGGAGCGGACCAACGCGTTGTGGGCCTCGACGGGATAGCGCTCGTTCTCGTCGGCGTCGGCGGCGAACGGGGCGATCTCCTTCTCGGCGAGATCGCGCACCGCCTCGCGCACGGCGACGTGGGTGTCGGTGAGCCGGTAGGTGTCGAAGTTCGGGTCCACGTCCGTGCCGTCCTCGTCCTAGCTGGTCCTGGCGATGGTCAGGTGGTTCAGGCGTAGCTGTGGAAGCCGCGCCCGGTCTTCTTCCCGAGCAGGCCGGCGTCCACCATCCGCAGCAGCAGCGGCGGCGGCGAGTACAGCGGCTCCTTGAACTCCTCGTACATCGACTCGGCGACGGCCTTCACCGTGTCGAGCCCGATCAGGTCGATCAGCCGCAGCGGTCCCATCGGGTGGGCGCAGCCGAGCACCATGCCGAGGTCGATGTCCTCCGCGGAGGCGAAGCCGGACTCCTGCATCCGGATGGCCGAGAGCAGGTAGGGCACGAGCAGCGCGTTCACCACGAAACCGGCGCGGTCCTGCGAGCGGATGACCTCCTTGTGCAGCGCGGTGGTCACGAACTCCTGGGCGCGGGCGAGGGCCCGCTCCGAGGTGAGCAGCGACGGGACGAGCTCCACCAGCCGCATCACCGGCACCGGGTTGAAGAAGTGCACGCCGAGGACCTGGTCCGGCCGGTTGGTGGCCATCCCGAGCTTCATGATCGGGATGGATGACGTGTTCGAGGCGAAGATCGCGGAGTCGTCGGCGACGACCTTGTCGAGGGCGGCGAAGATCTCGGTCTTGGCCTGCTCGTTCTCGGCGATGGCCTCGACGGTGAACTGGCGGTCGGCGAAGTCGCCGAGGTCGGTGGTGAACGACAGGCGGGCCAGCGCCGCGTCCCGGTCGGCCTCCTGGAGCTTGCCGTTGCGGGTGCCGCGGTCCAGTGAGGCGGTGATCCGGCGGCGGCCGGCCTCGACAGCGCCGGCGTCGACCTCCCGGACCAGGACGTCGAGTCCCGCCCGGGCGCACGCCTCGGCGATTCCGGAGCCCATCAGACCGCATCCGACGACGCCGATCCGCCGGATCTCGCCGGCCACCGGGCTCTCGCTCGGGGTCTGTACCTGCTCCGCCTGGGTCTCGGCCACGTGGCCGCCTCCGTTCTCGTGCTGCTCGTGTCTGGCGCCGTGCGCGGTGCGGCCGCCCGGCGGACCGCCGTCCCCGGGGGACAGCGGTCTCGGGGCGACGCCGCCTCCAGGCGACCGCCGCGTGCTGCCGCCCGTGGAGGAGTCTCGTCTGCCCGTGCGGCGGCTGCGACCTCTGGATAGCCCCCCTATCCAACTATAGGACGCCCTTGTAGTTGCTTGCGCCCATCCGGTGATCTGGTGTTACGGGTGTAGCGGGAGTGACCAGACCGCGAGGGTGAGTACCGACAGCGGAGCGCCCACCCCGACGAGCAGGCTCGGCAGCGGCGGCGCCAGGCCGTGCCGGTTGGCGATGATCGCCCCGGCGACCATCGGCGGCATGGCGGTCTCGAACAACGCCACCCTGACGTTCGGGTCGGTGAGGACGTCCGGGTCGGTGAGCGCGTCCGCGAGCGCGTAGCAGCCCAGGACCACGACCGGCGCCACGGCCAGCTTCACCACCAGCCCCAGGGCCAGCTCACGCCGCCACCGGCGGACGGCCGGCAGCCGCAGCTGCAGGCCCACCGAGAACAGGGCCAGCGGGGTGAGCGTTGCCCCGATCGAGGCCAGGGCCTCGTCCAGCCAGGCGGGGAAGCCCACCGGGCGCAGCGCCAGCGCCAGCACCAGGGCGATGAGTGAGGGACGCGCCAACGCCCTGCGGGCCACCGCCAGCGGCGTCGACGCGGCACCCGCGGTGGCCGTCACCAGCACCAGCACGACGGTGTTCAGCAGCAGGGAGGAGCCGAACTGGTCGGCGAGCAGCGCGACGGGTACCCACTGCTCGCCGAAGAACGCCGTGACCATCGGGATGCCGACGAACGAGGTGTTCGCCACCGCGGTCGCGGCCACCAGCGCGACCACGACCTCCCGCGGCAGCCGCATCAGCCGTGCCGCCGCCAGGTAGATCAGCACGGTGACGGCGAACAGAAGGTACGGGGCGGCCACAACGATCGCGACGTTCGACGGGATCTCCACGCCGTGCAGCACGTGCAGGGTCAGCGCGGGCAGGGCGACGTCGAGCAGCCAGATGTTGAGCGCCCGCGGGGCGTCGTCAGGGAGCTGGAACGAGCGCTGCGCCACCACCCCGGCGACAAGGCCGACAAGTACGACGACCAGGGCGGACACCGACGCATCGTCTCAGCCCGCAGGCCGGCCGAAATCGCCTCGCACGCGTCGCCTGCGTCACTCGGCCGGGGCGTCGGAGGGCTCCGGTCGGCTTGGCTTGGCTGGTGGGCCCGCTCCGTCGGGGTCGTGGCCCGGCCGGTGGGGCGAGCTTCCGCTGGCCGGGCGGGCCAGCCGGGTGCGGTAGAGGCGGGTGAAGGTGATGTGGCCGGCGAAGAGTAGCCCGGCGACGACGTAGTTCAGATCACCGAGGGACTCCTGCCCGGGCAGTGGGAGGAGCGTGTAAGTGATGAGGACGGCCGCCGAGAGGAACAGCGTGCCGATCGTGACACCGCCGATCCACGGCGGAGCATCGGTCATCGACCCGTGCCGTGCCACCTCCGGCACGGCACCCACCGGCACGGCCGTCGGTCCGGCCGTCGGTCCGGGCGTCGGGCTGGACGTCGGGCTGGACGGCGGTTCGCTCTGCGGCCTCACGGTGCCAGTCTGCACCGCCGGGGTGTCCCGGCGGGACCGGTCGGTGAACCGCCGGTGGCTGCCGGGTGCCTTCCACCTGGGTCGATTGTTCCTGTCGGTGGTGGATGTGACACTGCTCGGGCGGACGAGGCCGGGTCCTGGGCAGGCGGGCCCGGCAGGCTGGGAGGGCGGCAGATGACGGCGCCAGTGCTCGTCGGCCCGGGCGGGGTCGCCTGGCGCGACGGCAAGCGTTACATGTGGCTGACGGCGCTGCTGCCGCCGCTGCTGCCGATCGTCTCGTTCGGGCTCTGGCACCGCACCGGCTCGGGCCTGCCCTGGTGGCTCACACCCGCCTTCGTGTTCGTGCTGCTGCCCGTACTCGACGCGACGACCCCGAAGGACCCGGTCGGCGCCCCGGAGGGAACCCGCGAGGCGCTGGACGCCGACCGCTACTACCGCTGGTGCACCTACCTCTATCTGCCGCTCGCCGGTGTCGCGCTGCTCATGGGCTGCTGGGCGTGGACGCGCGGCGACCTGTCGGTGATCGAGCGGGTGGCGGTCGTCCTCGCGCTCGGCACGGTCACCGGGATCGGTATCAACACCGCGCACGAGCTGGGCCACAAGCGCGCCCGGGTCGAGCGCCGGCTCGCGAAGGCCATGCTGGCGCCCGCCGCCTACGGGCACTTCTACGTGGAGCACAACCGGGGCCATCACGTCCACGTCGCTACGCCGCGGGATCCGGCCAGCGCCCGGATGGGGGAGAGCTTCTGGCGGTTCTGGCCGCGCACGGTCGTCGGCAGCCTGCGGTCGGCCTGGGCGCTCGAGGCGGCCCGGCTGCGTCTGCGTGGTCGTTCGCCCTGGTCACCGCGCAACGAGGTGCTTTCCGCCTGGTGCTACACGGCGGTGCTGTTCGGGGTTCTCGCGGTGGCGTTCGGGCCGGCGGTGCTCGCCTTCCTCGTACTGCAGGCGGTCGTCGGCTTCTCCCTGCTGGAGTCGGTCAACTACATCGAGCATTACGGGCTGGCGCGGGAGTGGACCGCGGCCGGCCGGTACGAGAAGGTCGACCCACGGCACAGCTGGAACAGCGACGACGTCATCAGCAATCTCGCGCTGTACCACCTGCCCCGGCACAGCGATCATCACGCGCACCCCACCGTGCGCTACCAGTCGCTGCGGTCCTTCGCCTCGGCTCCGCAGCTTCCCGCCGGATACGGCTCGATGATCGTCGCATCGCTGTTCCCCCGGTTCTGGTTCCGAGTCATGGATCCGAGGGTCGCCGCGCACTACGGCGGTGACGTGACCCGGGCCAATCTCGACCCCGCGCGGCGCGCGCGGCTCGTCGCCCGCTATGGCGGGGGCGGCGCCGCGGCCGCCGTGCCAGCGGTCGCTTCGCCACAGGCCGTTGCGCCCGCTGCGTCGGAGGTCGATGCGTTGCCCGATCGCGTTTCGGCGGGCTGAAGCGGCAAGCCCGAACCGAAAGCCATCACCGCCTTCCCGGAGGTCCCGATTCTTGTCAGTCGGGCCCGGGATCTTCGGCTGGGCGCTAACCTCGTCGCACCTGATTCACCCGGTGGACGGCGAGCTGAAACGACTACGTGGCGGCGAGGGCTGGCGCAGTGAACGCGACGGAGACGTCATTCGTGACAGCGGCCCCGGTGGCCTCGTTGTCCCATCATTCATTGCTCATTTTTCTTCTTCAGGTGACCGTCCTGTTGTGCCTCGCGCTGGGGCTCGGTCGTCTCGCCATCCGACTCGGGCTGCCCTCCGTGGTCGGCGAACTGCTCGCGGGCGTGGTGGTCGGCCCGTCGCTGCTCGGGGCGGTCGCGTCCGAGTTCTCGGGTTGGCTGCTGCCCGCCGAGCCCGACCAGATGCACCTGCTCGACGCGCTGGGGCAGATCGGCGTGATCCTCCTGGTGGGCCTCACCGGCATCGAGATGGACATGCGGATGGTCCGTCGGCGGGGAGCCACCGCCGCGCGGATCAGCATCGCCGGCCTCGTGCTGCCGGTCGGGCTCGGGATCGGCGCGGGCCTGCTCCTGCCGGAGTCGCTGCTGGCGGACGGCGCCGACCGCGGGGAGTTCGCGCTGTTCCTCGGGGTGGCCATGGGGGTCAGCGCGATCCCCGTTGCGGCCAAGATCCTGCACGACATGCGGCTGCTGCACCGCAACGTCGGCCAGCTCATCCTCGCCTCCGCCACGGTTGACGACGCGGTCGGCTGGTCGTTGCTGTCGGTGGTCTCCGCGATGGCGACAACGGGGGTGCGCGGCGGCGACATCGCGTGGCCGGTGCTCAGCGTGATCGGTGTCGTCGCCGCGGCGTTCGTTGTCGGCCGCCCGCTCGCCCGGCTGGCCGTCGCCGCCGGCGGCCTTGCCAGGCCGTCCGCTGAAACGGCTGAAACGGCTGACACCGGCGGCACCGGATCGGGTTCCGGTATCGCGGTGGCGGTCGTCTTCATCCTCGCCGCGGCCGCCGGGACGCACGCTCTCAAACTGGAGGCGATCCTCGGCGCGTTCATCGCCGGCATCCTGCTCGGGTCCACGCCGACTCTGGACATCCGGCGGCTCGAACCGCTCCGCCTGATGGTCATGGGCGTGCTCGCGCCGATCTTCTTCGCGTCCGCCGGGCTGCGCATCGACCTGACCGCGCTGACCCGGCCGGAGGTGGCGCTCGCCGCCGTCGTGATCCTCGGACTCGCGATCCTGGGCAAGTTCGCCGGTGCCTACATCGGTGCCCGCGCGAGCCGGCTGGGGCACTGGGAGGCGCTCTCGCTGGGCGCGGGCCTGAACGCCCGCGGCGTCATCGAGATCGTCGTGGCCGGGACGGGCCTGCGCCTCGGCGTCCTCTCCACCGCGACGTACACCGTGATCGTCCTGGTGGCGGTCGTGACGTCGATCATGACGCCGCCGATCCTGCGGGCGACCATGCGCCGGGTGGAGCAGACCGCTGAGGAGCAGCTGCGCGAGCTCGACCTGGCCGGCCGCTCCGTCGGGGCGCCCCGCGGCCTCGACGCCGAACGCCCCTGAGGACCGGCCAGCCCCCGGCCAGCGCCCGCTGACCCGCGGGTCAGCGGGAGCTGAGGATCTTCTCGAAGAACTCCCGGTAGCCGCGCAGCGCCTTGCGCAGGTCCTCGGTCGACGGCTCACCGTGGTCGTGCCAGGCAGAGCGCAGCCCCGAGTGCTCCCGGCTGATCCGGTCGGTCAGCGACCGGACCGCCTCGTCCACCAGCCGGTCGGCCTTCTCGACCGCCTGGCGGGGATGGTCGACGAAGTCGATCAGGACCTGCCGCCACGCGCCTTCCGGCTCGCCGGACGAGGTGGCCTCGGTGGCCGTCGGCCCGGCACCTGCCGGGCCAGCGGACGCCGAGCCGGCTGATGCCGGGCCGCCAGGTGCCGAGCCGGCAGGGGTCGGGCGGCCGGCCCTGGCCGGATCACCGTCGCCCGGCTTGTCCCGGACGGCGTCCGGCGGTGCCGCGGGGCCGCTCGTCCCGATGGTGAACCCCGGCTCGTCGCCGACCAGGGCGTACGCCGAGGCGTCCGGCTCCGCCGCCGTGCCCGGCAGCGCCGAAGCCGCAGGGGCAGCCCGGTCGTCCGCCTGGTCCACCCTGGCCGTTCGGTCCGCCTGGGCCGTGGGCGCGCCGGCCGGGCCGGGGGCGGGACGGGCGGACGGGCCGCCGTCGGTGGTCCGCTTCCCGGATGGCGGTGCCATCTCGGGCTCGCGTGCGTCGGATGTGTTCATTGCGGGTCCTCCTGCCTTGGAGTCTCGGCCGAGTCGTGCGCCAGGCCCGCCCGGTGCCGTTGCCGGCGGCGGGGGACGTCCGAGCGGTCAGGTGCGCTGCCGCGGGGGCCCGGCCAGGGCCGGGGAGCTCTGGGCGTCCTGGTCCCGCGGCTCAGTCTCGCCGGTGACCAGCCATCCGAAGAGCCCGCGCAGCTGGACCAGGGCGGTGCGCAGTTCCTCGGTGTCGGGGCCGTCGGTGTCGGGGCCGCCCGCCGGGGCCTCGGCGTGGGCGTGCGCGTCCCGGTAGGGGGCGACCAGCTCGGGCCGCTCGGCGGAGATCAGGTCGGCCCGCTCGTCAAAGGTCGACTCCGGGTAGCCCCGGGCGCGCATCACCTCGACGACGAGCCGGTCCGCCTGGCGGGCGGAGCCGGCGGGGTCGTCGACGAACCGCGCCTGGACGGCGTCCCAGCGGGTGAGATACCCGGCGCGGGCGGGCTCGTCGAGCGGCTGGAGGTCAAGCTCGTCGCGCCGCCGGGCCACCTCGGCGAGCCTGCGTTCGGCCGCGCGGCGATCCCCGCCGCTGTGTTCCACCGCACGGTCGTACTCCGGCCCGAAACGACTGCGCAGCGCCCGGCCGGAACCGCCCGGGGCCAGCCGGGCACCCCCGAGCACGCCAAGGAGGACCACGCCCAGGATTACGAGAACGAGGACCAGCAGGAACCATCCCAGCGCCGACACGGCGTGACCTCCGTACGAATCGGCTGATCACCAACGACGTCGGCTGCGGTACCCGTGGGCCCACCCCATAAACGCGGGACGCCCGTTCCCGCAACGCCTGTCCGGGTTCCGCCAGCGCGTGCCAGGCCCCGGCGGGGCCTGCTCAGCTCCCCGCGGGGGCCGCGGGACGGACGCCGAGATCCGCCGCGGCCGCGGTGAACTCGGCCCGCAGCCGCTCCTTGCCGTCCGCCGGCAGGAAGGAGTGCTCCACCGCCGCGGCGGCCACGTCGAACACCTGCTGCCGGGAGAGCCCGAGCGAGCGCAGCGCGTGCAGGTACTCCGCGCGCAGCGTCGTGTTGAACATGGGCGGGTCGTCGCTGTTCAGGTTCACCTGGAGGCCCTGCGCGATCATCTCCGGCAGCGGGTGCACCCCGTAGCTGGCTACGGCCCCGGTGCACAGGTTCGAGGTGGGGGAGACCTCCAGCGGGATGCGGTGCCGGCGCAGGTGCTCGACCAGCGCGGGGTCGCCCAGCGCGCTGGTTCCGTGCCCGATCCGCTCCGCGTGCAGGTACTCGAGCGAGTCCCAGATGGTCCGGGGCCCGGTCGTCTCGCCCGCGTGCGGGACGCAGTGCAGGCCGGCGTCCCGTGCCGCGGTGAAGACCGGGCCGAACTGGGGCCGCGGCACCCCGACCTCGGGCCCGCCCAGGCCCAGCGCGATCACACCCTCGCCGCCGTGGGCCAGGGCCAGCTCCAGGGTGCGCTCGCCGGAGGTGACGTTGTCCGTCCCCGGCAGGCCGGGGATGTCGGTGATCCAGCGCACCTGGATGCCGGCCTCGCGCTCCGCGTCGAGCCGGCCCGCCTCCACACCGGCGAACACGACCGCGGGGTCGATGCCGCGCTGGACGTGCAGGAAGGGCGTGAAGGTGATCTCCGCGTAGCGCACCCGCTGCGCGGCCAGCCCGAGCGCGGTCTCCCGGGCGAGCAGGCGGAAGTCCTCCTCGTCCCGCAGGACCTGGACGGCGGCCAGGTAGACCTCGATGAAGTGGTCGAAGTCGCGGAACTCGTAGTAGGCCCGCAGGGCGTCCAGGTCGGTCGGCAGATGGTCGACGCCGTGGCGGCGGGCGAGCCGCAGCAGGGTCGCCGGCAGCATCGAGCCCTCCAGGTGGACGTGCAGCTCCACCTTGGGCAGCCCGTCCACGAACTGCTCGTCCGTCACCTCGTCGGTGACCTGACCGGTCACGGGGTCGCTCACGTCTGTCCTCCGGTCCGTGCTGCGGGTCCGTCCACGATTCTTCCGCAGCCGGCCGCGGGTCAGCCGGCGGGACGGGCGGGGGGCTCGGGCGCCGACCCGCCGAGATGGGCGGGCAGCCACCAGGGGGACTCACCCGGCGGGGGCGCGGGGTAGCGGCGCTGCGCGTCGTCGAGCAGCTCGCCCATCCGGAGCTCCAGCAGCGCGGTGCCGGTCCGGGCATCCGGCAGCTCCGAGTACGGGATGGGCTTGCCGACCGTGATCGAGACCGGCGTGCCGACAGCCGCGCGCAGGTTGCGGGGGCGGCCCTTGGTCAGGATCCGCTGGCTGCCCCAGAGCACCAGGGGGATCACCGGCACCTCGGCCTCGGCGGCGATCCGGGCGGCGCCCGACTTGAACGGCGCCAGGCAGTAGCTCGGGCTGATCGTGGCCTCGGGGAACACCCCGACGAGCTCGCCCTCGCGCAGCGCGCGCACCGCCGCGATCAGCGAGCCGGCCCCGGCCGCCCGGTCGACCGGGATGTGGTGCATCCCACGCATCAGCGGCCCGCTGACGCGGTGGTCGAACACCTGCTTCTTGGCCATGAACCGGACCATGCGCCGCCGCGCGTGCCAGAAGGGAACCCCGGCGAGCGCGAAGTCCAGGTAGGAGACGTGGTTGATCAGCACGATGGCCCCGCCGCCGGCCGGCACGTTCTCCTCGCCACGTATGTCCAGCCGCAGGCGCAACGCGCGGAAGAGCCCCAGCGCCGTATGGATGACCGGTCGGTACACGTACTCCGCCATGCCGCGAATCCTCCCCAGATCGGTATGCCGTCAGATCGGTGCCTCGCGGTCCGCCGCCCGCCGCCCGCCGCCCGCCACCCGGCGTGCGCGGACCCATCGTGCGCCACGGGGCGGCGCGAGTCGTGCATTTACCGGATGCCCCGTCCGGCCGCGCCCCGCCCGGCTCCGTGCTGTCGGCGAGCCGACGGACGATGCCATACCGGGGCGTTGGACCCGGGCGGCTCATGCGGGACGATCGTGGCGGCGTACCGTCCGTCCGCCGGCGACGATCCACCGGCGACGAGGAGAGGGGCAGCCACGTCCGATCTGCTGAGCCGGAGCCTCGACGCGCAGCCGGCCCCCGCGCACTGGATCCTCGTCCTCACGGGGGTCGTCGCGCTGCTCACTGTGGCGAGCGGCCGCACCTGGCCGACCGCCCGTCACGTCGTGACGATCGCGCACGAGGGCGGGCACGCCCTCGCCGCGGTCGCCACCGGCCGCCGCCTGGCCGGGGTGCGCCTGCACTCCGACACCTCCGGCGTCACGGTGTCCTCGGGCCGGCCGACCGGGCCCGGGGTCATCCTGACCGTCGCCGCCGGCTACACGACGCCGTCGCTGCTCGGACTGGGCGCCTCCGGCCTGCTCGCCACCGGGCGGATCAGCCTGCTCCTGCAGATCCTCGTCGCGCTGCTGCTGGTCATGCTGGTGGTCGTCCGCAACGCCTTCGGTGTCGTGTCGGTGCTGGTCAGCACCGTCGTCGTGCTCGGGATCTCGTGGTTCGCGGCGGACGACGTCCAGGCCGGCTTCGCCGCCTACGCGACCTGGTTCCTGCTGCTCGGGGCGGTGCGGCCGATCATCGAGGTCCAGCGGCAGCGGCGGCAGCGGCGCGCCAGGGACTCCGACCCGGACCAGCTCGCCCGCCTCACCGGACTGCCGGGTGCCTTCTGGGTCGGCGCGTTCGGACTGCTCTCGCTGGGCTGCCTGGCGACCGCGGCGGCCGCGCTCGTCGTCTGATCCTCCCGGCGACCCTTCCTGGCCGGTCTTCCTGGCCGGTCTTCCTGGACGGCCTTCGTGGACGGCTCTCCTGGACGGCCCTTCTGGACGGCCCTTCTGATCGCCCGTCGGCGGGGGCCGGTGCTGGTTGGCCGGAAGTGTCGGTGGGAGCTGGAAGACTGCTCAGACATGTGCGGCAGGTATACCCAGACTCTGAGCGCCGACGATCTCGCCGCGGCGATGTCCGCGGCGGACGAGACGGGCGGCCGGGTGACGGAGAGCTACAACGTCGCCCCGACCACGGTGATGCCGATCGTCGTCGCGCGTCGGCCACCGGGCGGCACCGGGCACGGTGAGCCGGCGGCTGGCGTTGGCACCGGCGGGGCCGGCGAAAGCGGCGAGGTTGGTGAGACAGGCGGGGGCGGCGGGCCGCAGGCCGCGGGCGGTGGGCGGGTCCTGCGGCTGGCCACCTGGGGTCTGGTCCCGTTCTGGGCGAAGGACCCGGCGATCGGCAGCCGCCTGATCAACGCCCGCGCCGAGTCGGTCGCGTCCAAGCCGGCGTTTCGCGCTGCGTTCGCCGCCCGCCGGTGCCTCGTTCCCGCCACCGGCTTCTACGAGTGGCGGCGGCCCGGCGGCTCGCGCCGCGGCCAGCCCTACTACATCCATCCGGCCGGCCACCCGGGGGCCGACGGCCTGTTCGCCTTCGCCGGGCTCTACGAGGTCTGGTCGAAGGGCGAGCAGCCGCTGACCACGTTCACGATTCTCACCACCGACGCGGCCGCGGGCACCGAGTTCATCCACGACCGGTCACCCGTCGTGGTGCCGCGCCCGGCCTGGTCCCGGTGGATCGACCCGACGCTGCGGGATCCCGAGGCGCTCGCCGGGATCCTGCGGCCCGCTCCGGCCGGGGTGTTCGCCGCGCACCCGGTCTCACCCGAGGTCGGCAGCGTCCGCAACACCGGCCGTCACCTCGTCGACCCCGTCGACGTCGACCCGGAGGAGGCAGCCGCCGCTGCCGGTCCGCCGGCCACCGCCGGCCCGTCCCGGGCCCGGCGGGCCGGGCGAGCGACGCCCGTCGCCAAGTCAGCGTCCGTCGCCGGGCCGACCTCCGTCGCCGAGCCGCCGCCCGGTGTGGGGGTAATCGCCCCGCATGAGGTCGGCCTCTTCGGCGAGGATGGCGTGGGTCCGCACGCGCGGCGATGACACCGAGGCCAGGGCCTGACCTGGCCTGGCCGGTCGGGGCCGTCCGGTCTGGGCCTGGCCCGGCCCTGTAAGGACCGGTACGGCCAGGTCCGGTCTGGTCCTCGCCGTGGCCGTCGCTGTGTCGGGCATGGCCCGCCCGGCCCGGCCACCCGCCCGACGGAGGCAGCCGGGACCCTGCGTGCACCGCGCTCTCGGGAGGACATCGGATGGGAACAGAAGATCTCGCCACGGAACGGCTCGCCAACCTGCGCGACGTCGGCGGCATGACCACCGCGGACGGCCGCGTCACCAACACGGGCGTGCTGTACCGCAGCGAGATGCACCGGGTCGAGGACGCCCGGCCGGCGGCGGAGTTCACCTGGCCCCCGCCGACCGTGGTCGACCTGCGCTCCGCGGTCGAGCGGGGGAGCTCCCCGCACCCGCTGTCGCTGATCGGCTCGGAGATCCACGTGATGCCCCTGCTCGGCGAGGAGACCGGCCGGGTCAGCGACTCCCTGCCGCCGGACGCGCTCGCGGGCGGCCTGCGCACGCTGTACGCCGCGATGCTCGACATCGCGACACCCCGGCTGGTGGAGATCCTCGACCTGGCGGCGGAGGCCCCCGGTCCGCTCCTGGTGCACTGCGCGGCCGGCAAGGACCGCACGGGCGTGGTCGTCGCCCTCCTCCTGCGCCTGGCCGGTGTCGTCCCGGAGCAGGTGGTCGCCGACTACCTGGTTACCGGCGAGAACATGCCGGGCGTGCTGCGCCGCCTGCGAGGGCACGCGATCCTCCCCGACGGCCGGGTCGTCGACAAGGAGGTCACCAAGGTCTCGGTGGCCGCCGTCGAGCAGGTGCTGACCATCATCGACGGGCACCCGCAGGGCCCGGAGGGCTGGTTCCTCGACCGCGGCGCCCGGCCCGAGGCCGTCGAACTCTGGCGCAAGCGCATCCTGGGCTGAGTCCGGGGCGACCATTGCCGTCGCTCGGGGAGGGCTTCTGCCGTCGCTCGGCGAGCGCATCACGGTCCTGGCCTCGGTGGCTGGCCGGGGAGTCCGGCTCAGTTACTCGCCCTTTAGTTTCTTCCTCGCCGTTTCGGGGGTCGCTGGCGGCGGATTTCGCTCGGAGAGGACGAGAAGGAAATTAAAGGGCGAGCAGGATACTCAGGGGCGCAGGGCCAGGCCGAGTGCCACCTCGGTCACGCCGGTGACGACGAGCTGGATGCCGAACAGCACCGCGAGCACCACCATGGTCGAGGACGGCCAGGCCAGGGCCAGCACCCCGAGGACCACGGCGAGCGCGGCGATCAGCAGGCCACGGGCCACGCTGCCGGTGCGGCCGGCCTGGCCGTTCCGACTCGCCAGCACCAGCAGTGCCCGGACCACCCCCGCGACGATCAGGGCCGCACCGACGATCAGCGCTATCGCGTGCAGCGTCACCCCCGGCCACAGCAGGATCACCACGCCGGCGACGGCGGTCAGCGCGCCGAAGAAGATGGCGGAGCTGCTGTTCTCGGTGCGTACGGCGGAGACGATCTCGGTGATGCCGGAGACGAGAAGAGCCACACCGGCGATGACGGCCAGCGCGCCGACGGTGGTGAAGGGATTGGTGATGAGCAGCAACCCCAGGACCGTGACCGCGATTCCGAGGATGACCAGGGCCGACCACAGCGAACTCGGGCGCTGCGTCTCCCGGTTCTGTCGATACGTGGTTGTCATCGTGACCTCCCCGTGTCTGGCCCGAAGGCGTCCGTGAGCCGGGGCTCGTGCCCGTGACCTGGGAAAGGCGTACCCGCAACGCCTGGTGGGCGCACCCGCGCGGCGGTAGTCACCGACCGTCCGGCGCGGGACGCCCGTCGGGCGCGGTGCCGCGGCCCGTACCCTGGAGGACATGACCTCTGCCGCGTCGTGAGGCGGGCGTTTCCCAGGCACCCCGGTGTCGTGGTGGCCAACCGCTGACACCTGATACGCGCACGAATCCGATGTACGAAAGAGGCCGACCCTCATGATCATCGTGTCCGAGCTCGAGCTCCGCGCCGGAGCCCGCACACTGATCGAGCCGGTCTCGTTCCGGGTGCAGCCGGGTGACCGTATCGGCCTCGTCGGCCGCAACGGCGCCGGCAAGACGACGATGCTGAAGACGCTCGCGGGGGAGACCCTGCCCTTCGCCGGCAAGGTGGACATCCGCGGCGAGATCGGCTACCTGCCGCAGGACCCGCGCACCGGCGACCTCGCCGACACCGCCCGCGACCGCGTGCTCGCCGCCCGAGGCCTCGACGTGATCCTGCGCGAGATGGAGAAGCTCCAGCTCGAGATGGCCGAGTTCGTCGACGAGACGGCCCGCGACACCGCGGTGCGTCGCTACGGCCGGCTGGAGGAGCGGTTCGGGATGCTCGGCGGGTACGCCGCCGAGGCGGAGGCGGCGCGGATCTGCTCCTCGCTCGGCCTGCCCGACCGGGTTCTCGGCCAGCAGATCGGAACGCTCTCGGGCGGCCAGCGCCGCCGCGTCGAGCTGGCCCGGATCCTGTTCGCCGGTTCGGGGAACTCCGACGCGACACTGCTGCTCGACGAGCCGACCAACCACCTCGACGCCGACTCGATCACCTGGCTGCGTGACTTCCTGCGCGCCCATTCCGGCGGCCTGATCGTCATCAGCCACGACGTCGACCTGCTGGACAAGAGTGTGAACAAGGTTTTCCATCTCGACGCCAACCGCGCCGCGCTCGACGTCTACAACGTCAACTGGAAGACCTATCTCACCCAGCGCGATCAGGACGAGCGCCGCCGGCGGCGGGAGCGGGCCAACGCGGAGAAGAAGATCGACTCGTTGCGGGCGCAGGCCGACAAGATGCGGGCGAAGGCCACCAAGGCGCGCGCGGCACACCAGATGGACCGCCGCGCGGAGCGCCTCGCCTCCGGCCTCGCCGAGGTCCGGGTCGCCGACCGGGTCGCCAAGCTGCGCTTCCCCGATCCGGCTCCGTGCGGCCGCACGCCGCTGACCGCCACCGGCCTGTCGAAGTCCTACGGCTCGCTGGAGGTGTTCACCGGCGTCGACCTGGCGATCGACCGCGGCACCCGGGTCGTGGTCCTGGGCCTCAACGGCGCCGGCAAGACGACGCTGCTGCGCATGCTCGCCGGCCAGGAGACCCCGGACGCCGGCGAGGTGCACCCGGGGCACGGCCTGCGCCTGGGGTACTACGCGCAGGAACACGAGACGCTCGACACCTCCCGCACGGTGCTCGACAACATGCGCGCCGCGGCGCCCACCGCCTCCGACGTCGACCTGCGTCGCATCCTGGGCGCATTCCTGTTCGGGGGGGACGCGGTCGAACAGCTCGCCGAGACGCTCTCCGGCGGTGAGAAGACCCGGCTGGCCCTGGCTGGCCTGGTCTGCAGCTCGGCGAACGTGCTGCTGCTCGACGAGCCGACGAACAACCTCGACCCGGCGTCGCGCGGCGAGGTCCTGAGCGCGCTGCGCACCTACCGGGGCTCGGTTGTCCTCGTCACGCACGACCCGGGCGCGGTCGAGGCACTGAGCCCCGACAAGGTCCTGATGCTGCCGGACGGCGTCGAGGACACCTGGTCGCCCGACCTCGCCGATCTCGTCACCCTGGCCTGATACCACGGGAGTACCCGGCGGCGCCCGGAGGTGGCCACCTTGACACACTGGGCCCTCGGTCCGGGCGCCCATCGGCGCGCGGGAGACAGAACACGGGACGAGAGCGGGAGCACGTGAGCACAGAAGGCGGCACCAAGGCAGTCGTGGCGGCACTGCTCGCGAACCTGGGCATCGCGGTCGCGAAGTTCGTGGCGTTCCTCTTCACCCGCTCGTCGTCCATGCTCGCCGAGTCGATCCACTCCGTCGCCGACTCGAGCAACCAGGCGCTGCTCCTGCTCGGGCAGCGCAACGCCAGCCAGCCGGCGGACGAGGAGCACCCCTTCGGCTACGGGCGTTCCCGCTACATCGCGGGCTTCCTCGTCGGCATCGTGCTGTTCAGCGTCGGCGGGCTGTTCTCCGTCTACGAGGGCGTGGAGAAGCTGCGCCACCCCCACGAGCTGGAGAGTGGCGTGGTGGCGATCGTGGTCCTCGCCGTCGCGATCGTGCTCGAGAGTTTCTCGTTCCGGACGGCCATCAAGGAGTCGAGGCATCTCAAGGGCTCGGGGTCGTGGTGGCGCTTCATCCGGGACGCGCGCTCCCCGGAGCTGCCGGTCGTCCTGCTGGAGGACCTGGCCGCGCTGTGCGGCCTGCTGCTCGCCCTCGCCGGGGTCGGCCTGACGCTGCTGCTCGACGAACCGCTCTGGGACGGCGCCGGCACCCTCGCGATCGGCATCCTGCTGCTGGCCGTCGCCGTGATCGTCGCGATGGAGACCTACGGGATGCTGGTCGGGGAGGCCGCCACCCCGCAGACCATCGAGGTGATCCGGCAGGCGCTGAGCTCGGCGCCGGCGGTCACCACCGTGATCCACATGCGGACCCTGCACCTCGGCCCGGACGAGCTGCTGGTCGCGGCCAAGATCGGGCTTGACCCGGATCTGACCATGGCCCAGGTCGCCGCCGCCATCGACGAGGCCGAGGCGCTGCTGCGCGACGCCGTGCCCACCGCGCGCCGGGTCTACCTCGAACCCGACATGCCGCGGGGCGAGGTGGCCCAGCCGGTGCCGCCCGCCGCCGCCGAGTCCGCCTGATCGCCGAGTCCGCCTGATCGCCGAGTCCGCCTGGTCGCCGAGTCCGCCTGGGTCACGAGGCATTCGGGCGCGTTCTCCGGCCGGGGCCGCGCAGCTCAGCCGTTCCCGAGGAAGACCCGCAGGACGATGGCGGCGAGGGCGCCCGTCCCGATCAGCAGGCCTGGAAGGTCACCCGCACGCACCGTGTCGCCCGGTCCGTCCGGGCGGGGGCGCGGGGCCAGCGCCGCCACCGCCAGCCACGGCGCCAGCGGCAGCCAGGCCAGCTCCACCCCACCCCAGGCCAGCCCCGCGCACAGGCTGAACAGCACCGCGGCGCCGGCGCCGACCAGGAACGGCCAACCGGGGGTCAGCCGGATCCGGCGCAGCGCGCGGACCAGCACCGGCCCGCCGGCCAGCAGCACCACGACGGCGTCCAGGGCGAGCCAGGCCAGCATCGTGGCGGGCCCGGTGTCGACCCGGGCCTGGGTGAGGCCGTCCGGCCAGGAGAAGCCCCAGGCGAAGAACAGCCAGAGCGGGAGCAGCGCGCCGAGTCCGGTGAACACGTTCATCAGCGGCTGGCGCCGGACGAAGTACGCGGCCGCGACGGCGACGCCCAGCCACACCACGGCGTAGTCGAACAGGCCGCTCACCCCCAGCAGCAGGCCCGACAGCAGCGCCCACGACAGCCGCCATCGCCGGCCCGGCTCGCACCCGAGCACCCCCACGGCGACCGCCGCCGCCGCCGGCAGGATGGCGACGGCCCGCGGCGACGCGGCGGCCCACAGCGCCCACGGCGTCAGCACGAGCACCGGGATGGTCCGGCGCGCCGCCGTCTCGTGGCACAGCGAGCGCACCGCGACCGCGACCAGCGGGACGCCCAGCGCGGTCAGCGCCGTCAGCGCCAGCCCGAGCGGCACCGCACTCCCGGCCCCGTCAGCCCCGTCGGCGAGGTCGCCGAGCCCGAGCTGGTCCAGCCCCCACACGAGCAGCACAGGGCCGGGCGGATGGCTTGTGGGCAGGCTGGAGGGCGCCCGCGGCAGGTCCGTCGCGCCGGCCTGTGCCGCGGACACCGGCCCGTCGACGGACTGGGCGACCCAGCCGGCGAGGTAGCTGAGCGGGTCGTCGCCGACGGCGCCGGCGGCGGTCAGGTACACCGGAGGCGGGCGCAGGCCATCGGTGAGGCCCGGGCCGGCCGCCGCGGCCAGGGCAAGGCTCCAGCACAGTGATCCGGCGAAGCCGAACAGGAGCAGGAGCGGCCAGCGGGCGCGGATGGCCCGGCGGGCGAGCGCCAGGGTGACGATCGCCACGAGCACCGGGAGCAGCGTCGCCGGCGCCAGGTGGGGCGTACGCCAGCCGACCGGGAACGGCGCGGCGGAGCCGAGGTCCACGTCGGTGGCGGCGATGAGCCCGCTGAGGAGCAGGCCGAACCCGGCCGCCGCGCACCAGAGCCCGACATCGACCCCCTCGGCCCGCAGCGCGGACAGGGCCGGGGCGCGACGGGGCAGCGTTCCGGTCACCTTGCGTGTACGGATGTGCCGCGTGGGTTCCTGCCGGGCGCTGGGTGTGAGCCGCGCCGGTGAGGGCGCCGCCCTCGTCGGCCGGCCGTTGACCATGCATGCACCGTAACCAGTCCCGGCGGCCCGCGGATCCCCGCGGGGGAGCCGAGACGGATGTACCGTCGGTGACGATGTTCGACGCGCCGCGCGGGAGCCCCTGCCCGATCGGATCCCAGCCGGCCGCAAGACTGGCCGCTGTGTCGTCGAACTCGGGCTTCGGGCGCGCTGTAGCAGGTCAGGGGCTATGTGACTGCTCGGAGTCGGCTCGTCGGCGTGCGCCTCGGACGCGTGCGAGGTTGTCCCGGCGACTGCACCATCGCGTGTGATGGATCACACGGGCTTCGAGTGGCGCGGACACCGAAGCTGGGTGAAGATCGGTTCGCAGATCATCGAACACGGAGGGGGCCACATTGGCCGAGCTTAGGAAAGGAACCCGGATCACCGGGGCGGAGCGGGACAAGCTCGCTGCCGAACTTCGGAAGAAGTACGAGTCCGGACAGAGCATTCGCCTGCTTGCCGAGTCGTCGGGTCGTTCGTACGGGTTCGTCCACCGGATCCTGTCAGAGTCGGGCACGACGCTGCGCGGACGTGGGGGCGCGACCCGGGGTACCAAGAAGAAAAGCGCCTGACCATGAGCATGCCGGCCGCCGCCGACCCGGCGGCGGCCGGGCTGGGCGTACTCGCAGCTGGCCCTTGCGTCTCGCTCACTGTGAGTGAAGATGTGTCGGGTTGGGTGGGCGACACGCCCACCCTCCCGTCCATCGCCGCGGCGATGGACGGCATCCTGCGCGACCTGCGCGGCGACGTCCGTGTCGTCGTCGTGAACGCCGTACACCGTCTGTCGGCTCCGGTCGACCACAAGACCAGCCACGAAGCTCCGGCCGACCACAAGGTCGACCACAGGACCAGCCACGAAATCGATCACAGAGCCGATCGCGAAGTCGGCCACCAGACCGGCCCGACGGCCGGCCCATCCGCCGGCGGGGTCGCGACCGGGCGGAACCTCGCCACGTGGTCCCGGGTCGCGCGCCGGCTGTCCGAGCGGCCGGACCTGCTCAGCATCGCCGTCTCCGCCGGGCCGACGACGGGCCCGGGGCTGGCACTGGCCCTCGCCTGCGACCTGCGGGTACTGACCGAGGACGCATCCCTGTGCCTCACCGAGGCCACGGCCGGTCGCGTGCCGGGCCTGGGCGTTGCGGGTACCCTCGTCGACACTGTCGGCTACGCCCGCGCGCTTGCGCTCTGTCTGACCGGCAGGCCGGTGGGCGCGCGGGACGCGCTCCGGCTCGGCCTCGCCGCGCTCGTCGTCCCCCGCCGGGACCTCGACGCCGAGGTCGGCCGCCTGGTGGACCGCCTGCTCGCGGTGCCGCCCGACGTCAGCGCGGAGACGAAGGCGCTGCTCGCCGGCGCCCGCGAGCGGTCGGGCAGCCAGCGCCGCGCGGCGGAGGACGACGCCCTCGCGCGGGTCCTCGCCACGACCGCCGGGAATGCGGGCTAGCAAACCCTCGCTTACACCGTTACGTAGTAACACGTAGCGGTGCGTCGGAGGCTCCATGAGAACTGCGGTCGACAACTGGTCCACGATGCGCTCGTTCCAACGGGACCGCTCGGTGACGCGGGCCAGCCTGCGCCCGGGGACCGTCCGCCGCATCGTCGGCTTCGCCCGCCCCTACCGCCGGCTGCTCGCTGGTTTCGGCGTCCTCATCGTGCTCGGCGCGGCGACCGGCGCCGTCACCCCGCTGCTCTTCAAGGCGATCATCGACGATGGGATCGTGCCCGGCCGGGCCGGGGTCGTCCAGACGCTCGCCGGGGTGGTCGCGGCTCTCGCCGTCGGCGAGGCGCTGCTCGGGCTGGGTCAGCGCTGGTTCAGCGCCCGCATCGGCGAGGGCCTGATCTACGAGATGCGCTCGCAGGTGTTCGACCACGTGCAGCGCCAGCCGATCGCCTTCTTCACCCGCACCCAGACCGGCGCGCTCATCACCCGGCTGAACAACGACGTCCTCGGAGCGCAGTCCGCGTTCACGAACACGCTGTCCGCCGTGCTGTCCAACATCCTGTCGGTCGCCTTCGTCCTGATCGCGATGATCAGCCTGTCCTGGCAGATCACCGTGGTCGCGCTCGTGCTGCTGCCCGTGTTCGTCGTGCCGGCGCGCCTGCTCGCGCCCCGGCTGGCGGCGCTGACGCGGGAGAGCTACGGCCTCAACGCCGAGATGAACACGATGATGACCGAGCGGTTCAACGTCGCCGGGGCGATGCTCACCAAGCTCTACGGCGAGCCCGACCGTGAGGTGCGCACCTTCCGCCGCCGCGCCGGGCGGGTCCGTGACATCGGCGTGACCCAGGCGATGTACGGGCGGATCTTCTTCGTGTCCCTCACGCTGGTCGCCTCGCTGGCGACGGCGATCGTCTACGGCGTCGGCGGTACCTTCGCGGCCCGGGGCAGCCTCGAGGTCGGCACGGTCGTCGCGCTCACCGCCTACCTCACCCGGCTCTACGGCCCGCTGACGCAGCTGTCCAACGTGCATGTGGACGTGATGACCGCGCTGGTCTCGTTCGAGCGGGTCTTCGAGGTTCTCGACCTGCGGCCGGCGATCGAGGACGCGCCGGACGCCGTCGAGCTGCCGGCGGGGCCGGTGGCCGTCGAGTTCGACCATGTCGGATTCCGCTATCCGGCGGCGACCGAGGTGTCACTGGCCTCGCTGGAGTCCACGGCCGTGCTCGACAGCAGGACGCCGGAGCCGGTGCTGCACGACGTCACCTTCCGGGTGGGCCCCGGTGAGCTCGTGGCGCTCGTCGGCCCGTCCGGCGCGGGGAAGACCACCATCAGCCAACTCGTCGGACGGATGTACGACGCCCGGGACGGCGCGGTCCGGATCGGGGGGCTCGACGTCCGCGCGGTCAGCGGCCGCTCGCTGCGCGCGGCCGTCGGCGTGGTCACCCAGGACGCGCACCTGTTCCACGACACGATTCGGGCCAACCTGCTGTTCGCCCGGTCCGACGCGACGGAGGAGCGCATGTGGGCGGCGCTGGACGCGGCCCACATCGGCCGGGCGGTGCGCGACCTGCCCGACGGGCTGGACACGGTCGTCGGGGACCGTGGATACCGGCTCTCGGGCGGTGAGAAGCAGCGGCTGGCCATCGCCCGGCTGCTGCTCAAGGAGCCCGCTGTGGTCGTCCTGGACGAGGCCACCGCCCACCTGGACAGCGAGTCGGAGGCCGCGGTGCAGCGGGCGCTGACCGCGGCGCTGGCCGGGCGCACGTCGCTGGTGATCGCCCACCGGCTCTCGACCGTCCGGCGGGCCGACCGCATCCTCGTGGTCGACGGCGGGCGGATCGTCGAGAGCGGCACCCATGACGAGCTGATGGCCCTCGGCGGCCTCTACGCCGAGCTTCACCACACCCAGTTCGCCACGCAGGACGACGCCGGGACCGGCGGACGGCCGGGTTCGCGGGCCGCCGCCGATGCCGCCGATACGGATGACGCTGCCGATACGGACGATGCTGCCGTCGTGGGAGAGGTGGGCGAGGCGGGTGCCCCGGCCGCCGCGGGGGTGACCGGGCCGCCGGCCGACTGGAGCTCCGGTGCCCGCGTCACCCTCGACCCGCCGAACGGCGGGGTGGCGGCCCTGCCGGCCGCGCGCTGACTGCCGCTCAGGCCGCCTGGGCGACGGAGGTCACACCGGCCGGGCCGGTCGGCGAACCGGTTGTCACGGATGCCGCGTCCAGTGACACGGTGTCCGTGGCTGCGGTGTCGGGCTCGAGGGCCTCGTGGGGCAGCGCGATGTCCACGTCGCCGGAAGGCCGCCGGTGAATTGCGGGATTGTTGGTCATGGCCGGGCTCCAGGTTGTTTCAGGGCGGTAACATGCCGCGGTCTGGACGTCCGGGATCGTGCGGCGCCGTTGCCAGCTTTCCCGTAACTGTCGCTTCACCCGCTCTTGCGGGTGGACCATGCGAAGGTACGCCTGCTGTGCCCTTGCGCGCAGCATGTGTCCGAACGCCCGGGTGCGAAACGGTCACAGAACCTCTCGGGACTAAGTGGCCCAGAACCGCCGGATCGAGTGTGTCACCAGGGCCCATGTCCTATCCCGGGCGTTCGTTACCTAGGCTTTGACCGTGCCACGAAGAGCCAAGATAGTTTGCACCCTCGGCCCGGCCACCAACTCTCCCGAGATGGTCCGGGCCCTCGTCGACGCCGGAATGGACATTGCCCGGCTCAACTTTTCGCATGGAACGCACGAGCAGCACGCCGCTGCGTACGCCCTGGTGCGCGAGGCGGCCGCGGCCGCCGGCCGCAGCGTGGGGATCCTGGCCGACCTGCAGGGGCCGAAGATCCGCCTCGGCAGGTTCGCCGACGGCGGGGTCACCCTGCTGCCCGGGCAGCATTTCACCGTCACCATCCGTGACGTCCTGGGAGATCAGGAACAGGTCGGCACCACGTACCCGGGCCTGACCCGGGACGTCGCCGCCGGGGACACCATCCTCGTCGACGACGGCCGGCTGAACCTGCGGATCGACGGGGTCGAGGACACCGACGTCCGCACCACCGTCGTGATCGGCGGCAAGGTCAGCGACAACAAGGGGATGAACATCCCGAGCGCCGCGCTGACGGTGCCGGCGCTGTCCGAGAAGGACGCCGACGACCTGCGCTTCGCGCTCGAGCTCGGCGTCGACATGATCGCGCTGTCGTTCGTCCGGTCCGCCGAGGACTACGCGGCCGTCCGCTCGATCATGGACGAGGTCGGGATCCGGGTTCCCGTCCTCGCGAAGATCGAGAAGCCGCAGGCCGTCGACGAGCTCGACGGGATCATCGAGGCCTTCGACGGCCTCATGATCGCCCGCGGTGACCTCGGTGTCGAGCTGCCGCTCGAGGACGTCCCCCTCGTCCAGAAGCGGGCCGTGAGCCAGGCGCGTGAGCGGGCCAAGCCGGTCATCGTCGCCACCCAGGTGCTCGAGTCGATGGTGAGCGCGCCCCGGCCGACCCGCGCGGAGGCGAGCGACTGCGCCAACGCCGTGCTGGACGGCGCCGACGCGATCATGCTTTCGGCCGAGACCAGTGTCGGGGCGTACCCGGTCGAGTCGGCCGCGACCATGGCGCGGATCATCGAGACCGCCGAGGCGGATCTCGGCCGCATCCCCCCGCTGCGGACCCCGCCGCGCACCCTCGGCGGCGCGATCGCCCAGGCGGCGGTGAGTGTCGGGGAGGCGGTCGGTGCCCGCTACCTGGTGGCCCACACCCTCAGCGGGGACACCGCCCGGCGGCTGATCCGATACCGCAGCTCGGTGCCCGTCCTCGCCTTCACCCCCATCCCCGGCGTGCGCAGCCAGATGGCGTTGCTGTGGGGTGTGGAGACGGTGCTGGTGCCGTTCGCGGAGAGCACCGACGAGATGGTCAGGCAGGTCGACACGGCCCTGCAGCAGATCGGGCACTGCCGGCCGGGCGAGCTGGTGGTCGTCGTCGCCGGTACTCCGCCGGGTGTCGCCGGCATGACCAACATGATGCGGGTGCACCGCATCGGTGAGGCGGTCTGACCGGGCCCGCGGGCCCGTGCCCGCCGCGGGAGTGCCGCCGCCGGTCGCCCGCGATCGGTGGCCCGTGGCGGGCTGGAACGGCACGATCGTGGTGGCGCCGGCCGTGGCGGAGCGAACAGCGCCGGGCCACCGGGCTTCGACCCGGTGGCCCGCGGCCGCCCGCCACCCCATTTCCCGCGCTGCACCTTCGGTGCCGGGTACGACGACAACTGCTGAGCGGCGAGCTTGCGGTCGCGGGCCGCCGCGGTGCGGGACGAGCCGTGGTCGGGGACGAGCTGCCGGCTGGGACGAGCTGTCGAGCTGCCGGCTGGGACGAGCCGCCGTCCGGTCAGCCCGCCCGGGCGAAGTCGATGACGCGCCGGGGGTCGTCCGGATGGTTGATCTCGTCGAAGAGGATCCAGCGGTCGACCCGGATCTCGTAGAGCCGGTGGGCGTTACCGTCCGCCAGCATCATCTCCACGTTCGCCAGCTCGCTGCCCTGCGGCCACCGCCCGTGATAGATCGGCAGCAGTGCGTCGGCCTCCGCCACCGGTACCTCCTCCGCGGTACCGGCGAAGCTCACGCCCTGGACCTCCTGGCCCAGCCCGTCGAGCTCGATGGTGACGATCGCGCCGGCCACCCGACGATCGGCTCTGATGTTCCTGCAGTGGGTGCGGTCGGGCCTGGAGATGAAGAACAGACGGTCCGGTTCGAACGAGCTCGCGTACCAGAGGTTGCAGACGGCGGGCTCGCCGCCACCCGCCAACGTCGCGATCTGCATCACTTTGCCGTCGCGAACGTAGTTCCGGGTCACGGACAGGTCCGTCGAGACGGCCTTGGACGTCGACACGGGAATCCTCCCAATCATCGGGTGTGGGCCGTGCAGCGTGAACAGCGTGCCCGGCTGGCGGGCGGCCGGTGGCTCCGCCGGCTGCCGGACGCCCGGGCGTGGTTCCGGAAAATGCCCTCGATCGTCATTTCGCGGGGGGAGGAACGATCGACCCGGCGCTTTGCGCGGAGCGCGCCGACCAGCACCGGTATCGCGCGAGGGGTTCTCCCCCCGATACCCGGTTGGGACGCGGTTCGCGGATCGAAAGCAGGATTCAGAACAGGCTCCTGAGGAACTGGGAGCTCGGGCGCGTCGACCACGCCTGTCGCCTGGCAGGGACACACTGTGCGGGTATGGTAGCCGAGGCCTGAGTGACACTGCTGTGTGTAATAGGTCCTGCGCGTCGGGCCGTGTGGCCGTGCCAGTGGTGACGCCGCGTTCCCACCCCGCGCCGCCCGCTCCGGCGGAAAGCCTGTGTACGGGCCCGGGCACGGGTACGGAAGTGGGTCGCCGCGCGGGCGCGGGGTTGTCCCGCGCGATCCCATCCGTTACCGTCGGCGCGCGCGACCAGCGGCTCCACGACGGCGCCGTCCGGGCGCGACCGCGAAGCACGTCTCCGGCGTGTCATCCGTGCCGCTTCGCGCGGGTCGATTCGACCGGCCCCGCCCGCGCATGCCTGGGCGAAGTAGGACGATTCACCCGGGCCGCCTTCCGTTGGTCAGAGCACGGACGGATACCGTCGCCCGGTTCGCCGGTAGCCCGTCAGGGCACCGGATGGAAGCGCTGCGCGTCAGGAGTGAGTGCATGGCCGACCAGGGCGACCCGGCCGAGAAGCCGGTGCCCGCCGCGGAGCCGCCGGGTGAGCGTGGCCGATCCGGCGGTCCCCGCCCGGGCGGCCCGCCCGCGTTCGCTTCCGCTCCAGCCCCCGACCGCCAACCGGCCGACCGCGGACGCGCCGAGGGCCCGGCTGACCGCCAGCCCGCCGACCGCGGACCGGGATCCGGCGATCGGCGCCCGCCTGCACCGGGGCGTGACTCGGCGCCGGAGCGCGGCGGACGGCCGGGAGCCGCACCGCCGCCTCCGGCGAACCCGTCCCGCCCGGTGGCGCCGACCCGCCCCGGTGTGCGCCCACCACCTCGCGACGGGACGTCCGCCCGCGGCGGGACGCAGCCGGCATCGCCCCAGGCGGCACCGCCGGCACGGCCAGGCACGCCCGAGAAGCCATCGGTACCCGGTAGCCCGGCACCCACCACACACGCGGGACCCGCGGCGCCGGTGAAGCCTGCCGGGCCGATGAACCCGGCGGCGCCGGTGAAGCCCATGGGACCGGCCAAGCCCGGTGAGCCGGCGCCTGCCGGGCCGGTGAAGCCCGCGGCGCCGGTCAGGCCCGAGATGCCGCCTCCTCCACCAAGATCACCCGCGCGCCCGCCTTCGTCCGGGCCCGCCGGCCAGGGCATGGCGGCGCGGCCGGCGGCTGGCACGAAACCGTCCGGCCCGGCCACGCCTGCCACGTCGGCAGCCTCGTCGGCGTCGGCCACATCAGCGGCGCCGCCGGCCAGGCCTGCGGCCACGACGCCGGCGACGCCGCACGCCGCGACGAAGCCGCCCACCACGTCCGCGGGCCAGGAGAAGTCGCGGGCGTCTGCCAAACCGGCCGCACCGGAACCGACGTCGAAGAATCCACGACCACAGAGCGCAGGGCCACAAGGCGCAGGGACACAGGGCGCAGGGACGCAAAGCCCGGCGTCGCAAAGCCTGGCGTCGCAGAGCCCGGGGCCGCAGAATGCGGCGCCGGCGAACCCAGGATCGACTCGGCCGCCGGGTTCCGGGAAGCCGGCGACGCCGGCCTCGGCGCCGAGCACCGGGAGGCCGGCCTCGGCGCCGGGTGCGGGGAGGCCGGCCTCGACGTCGAAGCCCGGCTCGCCCGCGCCCTCCTCCGGCACCTCGCCGTCTTCTGGCACCACGCCGTCCTCCGGTTCCGCGGCGCCCGGCTCCGCGCGGTCCGCGTGGCCCTCGCCGCTGCGGCCGGCGTCCCCGGCGGCGGGATCGGTGAACCGCCCCGAGACGTTGCGTCCCCCTCCCGCTCCGGCGACGGGTGCCGGCCGCGGGCAGCCCGGCTCCGGCCCGGAATCACCCCCGGCGCGGGACGCCCTGCGCCCGTACCAGGGACAGTCGGCACCGGCTGCCCGGCGGGCCCCGGCGGTTCCGCGGAACACCGGGACGGGTGCGCCGAACCAGCCGGCACAGCCGGGCGGGCAGCCCGGCGCGGCTCCGGACCGCTCGAGTCCGCCCGGTGCCAGGGAACCATCGGCCCGCGCCGCGGCGGGGACGTCCGCGCCTTCGACGGACCAGACGACCCCGCCGGCGCCGGCGGACCGGGCCACCGGCGGGCCGGACGAGGACCAGCGTCCCCGGCCGCTGTTCGCTCCGCGCCCGTCCGCTACAACTACAACGCCGTCGTCCCGATCGCTTCGGCCGACGCCACCGACTCCGCCCACCCCGCCGACACCACCGGCCACGCCGCCGACCCCGCCGACGCCTCCCGCGCCGCCCACTCCGCCGGCGCCGCCCGTCCCGCCAGCCCGGCCCACCGGGCCGCCCACATGGCACACGGCACCGGGGAGCCAGGCGCGGTCGGCTGATCCGTCCGCGCGTTCGGGCTCGCAGGCCTCTCCGGTGGCGCCGACGTGGCGGTCCAGCCCGGCGCCGGCCCGGACGCCGGGCGAGGACCGCCCGACGTGGTTCGAGCGGGCGTCGGCGGGCGCGACGGATTCCCCCGAGGCGGCCGGTGGCGGTTCCGACCAGCCCGCGGCGCCGCTCGGGGACCGGCGGCCATCGACATCCTCGGCATCGACAGGCACGGCGTCGGGCGCGGCGCCGTCCACCGCCGTGCCCTCCTCGCCGGCCGCGCCGCCAAAGTCCGCCGCGCCGCAGTCCGCCACGTCGCAGAGCGCGGCGCCGTCACAGTCGGTCGCGTCGCGGTCCACGGCACCATCGCGGTCCGCCGGATCGGGCGGTGGCGGTGCGCGGTCCGCTCGCGCGACATCCGCGACGCCGGCGGCGAAGCCCACCCACACGGAACCGTCCACGACCGCCCGCGAGGCCCTCGATCCGCCGACCATGCGGGTGGACCTGCGCCGCATGGCCGGCCGGCGGCCCACATCGGGGCCGGACGCGGAGTCGAGCGCCCCTGCCGTGCCCGAGCAGCAGACGGGCGGGCGGACGTTCGACGCGGACCCGGGCATCCCGCCGGACTCGCCCCCCACCACGGGCTTCGTGCGTCCCGCGACCGGCCGCGGCGCCGAGCCGGCGACCCGGCGGCGCCAGGATCGACCGGACCCGGGCACGGCGGTGCCGGGCACGGCCGACCCGGGGCGGCCCACGGAGCCGGGACGACCGGACGATCCCGGCCGGTCCGCCGATCCGGCGTGGACACCCGACGCCGCGCCGCATCGGACCTCGGACACGACCGGGCGCGGGCAGCCGTCCGCGGGGGAGCGTGCGGCGACCGATCGGCAACGACCGGCGGAGCCCCGGCCGGCGGCCCCGAGCCCCGGCCCGGCCGCGGACTCCGGCCCGGCGGTGGATCCGGTGGAGGATCTGGGGAACCGTGCCGGGCAGACCCGCCGCGAGCACCGCACCGCCGCCGCGCCGATGGCGGTGCGCGGTCGCCGGGACATGGCCCTCCTCGCGCTCGGCGGGGCGGTGGCGGCGGTGGCCGCCTTCCTCCCCTGGAGCACGTTGACGAGCGGGGACGAGACCCGCACGTTCACCGGCATCACCATCGGTGACGGGCGCCTGACGCTCGTCACCGGGCTGGTGATGGCCCTGATCGGCCTGGCGTCGCTGCGCGGCCGTGGCCGCCGGGCGGGCGGGGCCGGTCCGGCCGGACCGGAGGCCGATCTCCTCGTCGCGAGGGCGTCAGCGCTGCTGCTCGTGATCGTCTCCGGGTTCGATCTCGCGCTGGGACCGCCGTCCCTGTCGTCCTTTCGGGCCATCTCCGCCGATGTGATAGCCGTCCGGCCGCAGATCGGCGTGGTCGTGACTCTGGTGGCCGGGCTCGTGGCGCTGGTCGCGGTGGCGCGCCCGCGGTCCGGGCGGTAGCGGCCCAGCTGACCGGCCATGCGCGGCCGGCGGCGGCGCCGTTGCGCCCGCCGAGGAGACCACGTCGTCCGCGACCGGGACTCGAACATGTGTTCTATCGTGGGTGACATGGGGAACGTGAGGTGCCCAGCGGGCCGTGTGCCGTTGCGATGGGCGGCATGCGGCCGCTGTCCGCGCGTGGTACCACCGTCACGGGGCGCGGGGAGGCCGGGCCCGTCCGCCGGCCCGACCGGCACCAGGGCTTCGGTGGTGGACGGCGGGAGGACCGGGTGGGCGAGCATCGGCAGCGGAGCCCGTGGGCCCGTCCGTCCGGCGGCGAGAACGTCACGCCGGACGACAGATCACGGGTCGACGCGGGCCTGGCGGCCTGGCGGGCCGCGGCAGAGGCCACCGCCGATCCCCGCTGGGGCAGGCCGTCGGCCGAGCCGGAGGCTGGGCGAGCCGTGGTGGTCTGGGGCCGGTGGGCCGCGGGTGAGACATCGCCAGGCGTCCCGGCGAGCAACGGCGCCGAGACCGCCCCTCGGGCCGCTGATGTCGTGGACGCCGCCTGGCCGGGAGCGTCCGGCCCGGGGCCGGTGGGCCCGGAGGCCGCCGCCCCGGCGCGCTCACTGCGGCGCCTGCTGGCGATCCTCTGCCCGCCGCTGGTGGTCCTGGCCGGGGGCGCGGCGGTCATCGGCTCGACGATGACGTGGGCCACGGTGCGCGCGTTCGGCATCGTGGAGTTCGCCATCCACGGCACGGATCCCGACCAGCACGGCCAGCTCACGATGCTGCTCGGGATCCTCGCGATGGTGGCGGGCCTGCTGCTGGCGGGGCGGCGTGTCGACTGGGGCCGCATGCTCGCCGTGATCGCGGGCCTCATGCTGATCCTCACGGCCGTCGTCGACGTCGCCCGCTTCCGCCGAGGCGGCCTGCTCTCCGGGACGGGTTTCGACGCAACTACCGACCTCGGTCCCGGCCTGTGGGTGATCAGCTTCAGCGGGGTGGTGCTGGTCCTCGTCGGTGTGCTCGTGCGCTACACCCCACTGGCCCGCCCCGCGGCGATCGCGGAGGACTGACCGCCCCAGCGGCGGTCCGGATCAGGTGCGCGGCTGCGGGTTCACCCCCAGCTGGCTGACCCCCGTACGGGGGTCAGCCCGAGGATGTCTTTGGGGTCATGACGGAATAGCCCCGTCTTGGCAGACTCTGTGACGGCACAGCAGGTGACGGGGGGTGGGACGTTCGGACCGGGGGGACCGGCGTCCGATCACACCCGCTGGCCCGAAGCGCGCGTTCCATCGGGCAGGGGCGGCGCGAGGCGTGCGCCGGACGCGGGGATCCGGCGTGCGCCGGGCAGTGGGCACCGGCCGCCCGGGCCGGTGCCCACTGCGCCCGGCCCACAGGTGCGCGGGCCCGTCCTGCCGGTGGGGCTGTGGGGTCGTGGCAGCAGGGTTGCTCCCCGCGTGGCACAGGGCGCGTCGGGATGGGGTGTCGGCGCTCGGAGGGAGACCGTCTGGTCGAGCGATTCGTCGCGAGTGCGCTGGGATGCGAGTGGTCTGAGGGTGCTGCACGTGGGCGGCTCCGGTCAGTCGAGGTGGCCGTCCTCCTTCGCGCGCTTGTAGAGATCGATCTTGGTGTCGGCGTGGCGGCCGGCTTTGCGGTACTTCACCCGCACCCGCTCGATGTACTGCTTCGCGGTCTCCGGGGAGACGGTCATCTTGCGGGCGACGGTCTTGAGCGGCATACCGGTCGCGTAGAGGCGCAGGGCCTCCAGCTCCTTGAGCGACAGCGTCGGCCGGTCGGGCGCCTCGTCGGTCAGGAGCATGAACGCCAACTGGGGTGAGACCCAGCCGGTCCCCGCCCCGGCCGCGCGGATCGCGGTGGCCAGCTCGCCAACGTCGTCGGTCTTGGTGACGAAGCCACCGGCGCCCGCGCGCATCGCGCCGCGGACGGCCTTGGGGTCGCCGAGCGCGCTGAAGACGATCACCGAGGCGCCGATGCCGGTGAGTTGCCGGATGTTGTCGGGTGCCTCCGAGCCGTCGCCGAGGTCGAGGTCGAGCAGGACGACGTCCGCCTTCCGGCCCGGGCCGGCCAGCAGTTCGGCGATCGACGTCGCCGTGGCAAGAAGGGTGAGGCCGTCGAGCCCTTCGATGACGTCGGCGAGGCCGCGGAGCACGATGGGGTGGTCGTCGACAGCGGCGACCGAGATGAGCCTGCTCACCGCGTGGTCGACTCCCGCTGCGTTGCGCTGTGGGTCACGTCGCTCCCGTTCTGCCCGCCGTCGGGCATACGCGTGACGTGTCCGTTCCCCCACCGGAACGCCACCGGACACCTTGCCTGCAACGCAGCTATTTCAGCAGACCGGCACCTGGCGTTACCAACAGGTTCCCGGACGCATCAGGTCCGACGGGCATTCCGGTCCAGTTCGGTGACCGACCGTGCCGTCCGCGACCGGGCGGTGGCGGGTCTCGGGGCGGGCGTCGCACCGGAGAAGCAGCGCTGGGCCGATCATTGCCGTCTCGCCTACCAGCCGATCTTACGGGTGGCTCGAATTCGACTACGGACCGTGGGTGGCGGGCGTTGTGGTAGCTGTCGGTGGCCGCGAGCGCGGCCCGTCATCATCGTTACCATGTGATCGCTGACGGTGTCCGTCTCGGTGGGTCAGCGGGCGTTGTCGGCTGACGGGTTGCCGGCGGCGGCCCGTCACGGCCCCGGGCGGCCCCACCTGTCGAGGGCCTCGGCGAGCTGCTCGATCTCCGCGGGGCTGCTGTAGACGTGCGTGCTCGCCCGCAGCACCGGTGCGGTCAGCTCGGGTGCCCGGCCGGCCGGGATCGGGCTGGTCAGGATCCGGGCCTCGACGTACAGCGCCCGGCAGACCGCCAGCGGATCGACACCGGCCGGTGGGCGCAGGGTCACGATGCCGGTGGGGGAGTCGGCCTCCTCGCCGAGGCGCCAGCCGGCGACTCCGTCGAGGGCGCGGCGCGCGTGCCGGGCGAGGGCGGTGATCCGGTCGCGCATCGCGCCGAGGTCCTCGGCCAGCAGCTCGGTCAGCGCGGTGGCCAGCCCGACCCGGCTCGCCACCGCCGCCTCGCCGACCGCCATCCGGGACGGGCCCGGCAGCGGTCGCGCGGGCAGCGCGGGATGGGCCCGCAGGTCGTGGGGGTGGGCCGAGTGGAGGCTGGGCGCCCCGGGGCCGAGGCGGTCGACGACGTCCGGGCGCACCGCGGTGAAGCCCGCGCCGCGGGGGCCACACAGCCACTTGCGTGAGGTACCGACGTAGGCGGCCGCCCCGATGCCGGCGAGGTCGACCTGGCCGAGCGACTGGGCCACGTCGAGGATCAGGTCGACGCCCGCGGCGGCGCAGCGGGCCGCCATCTCCGCCGCGGGCTGCGCGACGCCGCGCTGGCTCGGGACGTGCGGGAACGTCACCAGGGCGAGGTCCTCGAGGCGGGCCGGGCCGGGCACGCGGTCGAGGCGGTCGAGGTCGATGCGGCCCAGCGGGTCCACCGGGAGCTCGACCAGCTCCAGGCCGTCGCGGGCCGCGCGGGTCGCCAGCAGCAGCAGGTTCGACCCGTACTCCCCGGGCACGACGCCGACGCGGGAACCGGGGGGCAGTGGCCAGGCGGCCAGGAGCGCGGCGAATCCGGTGCTGGCGGAATGCTGGAAGACCACGTCGTCGGCGATGAGCCCGGGGCCCAGCAGCGTCGCGAGCCGGGCCCGCGCGCCGGCGAGGACCTCCGCGGCCTCCATCTCGGCGATGTAGGCGCCCACCAGGTTCTCCTGGCGGAGGTGGTCGGTCTGGTCGGTGACGGTCGCGATGCTCGGCCGGGCGGCCGCGGCGGCGTCCAGGTGGACGACGCCCGCCCGCGCCCGCGCCGCGCGCCAGCGACGGCCGATCTCGGGTTCCGGAACGACGGCGTGCCCGCGGCTCAGGCGGGCCCGGTCGGCATCGAGGGCGGGGATCGTCCTCCGGCGCGGTTCCATGTGGTCAGCGTCGCAGCTGCCCGGCCGGTCCGGGCCGGATCCGGTCGCCAGGCACCGGACGGGTGAGCCCCGACCGGTCGGCGGACCCGCGAGATGGTGGCAGGCTCTGCGCATGGACGTCGTGCCCGCGCGGGACGCCGCGGTGCTCCAGGGGCGGGTGCTCCCGCCCGGCCCGTCCGGTACGCGTGGCGCGGCGGCGGGGCGGCGCCGGGTCGCGGTCGTCGGTGCCGGCGCGGTGGGCGGGTACTTCGCCGCGCGCGCGGCCGAGGCCGGTGCCGAGGTGCTCCTCTGCGTGCGCGGCGGCGGCTTCGACCGCCTGCGCATCGTCCGGGCCGCCCCCGCGGCCGGCGGAGGCGTCACCGAGCTGCGGCTGCCGGTGGTTCGCGACCCCGCCGATCTCGGCGGGCCGGTGGACTGGATCGTGCTGGCCACGAAGGCCCATCAGACCCCGGCCGCGATGGGATGGCTGCGTGCCGGCCTGGGAGCAGGGACCGGAGTGGTGGTCGCGCAGAACGGGGTCGACCACGCCGAGCGGGTCAGCCCGCCCGTCCCGCGTGACGCCGTCCTGCCGGCGGTGGTGTACCTCAATGCCGAGCTGGAGCGGCCGGGTGTGGTCCGGCATCTGGCCTACGGGGTGCTGCAGGTGCCCGACGGCCCGCTGGGCGAGCGCTTCGCCGGGGTGCTGCCGCCCGGCGACGTCCGGCTCGTCCCCGACTTCGCCACGGCCGCCTGGTCGAAGCTGCTCAGCAACAGCGCGGCGAACTCGCTGACGGCGCTGACGGCACGCGGTCTCGAGGTGCTCGCCCGCCCGGATGTCGGCGAGCTCGCGCTGGCGGTCATGCGGGAGACCGCCTCGGTGGCCCGGGCCGCCGGCGCACGCATAGCCGCGGACGCCCCGGAGCGCACGCTCGCCCGGCTGGGCCACCAGCCGCCCGGCGCGGGGACGTCCATGCTGCGTGACCGGCTGGCGGGCCGCCCGCTGGAGCACGACGCGCTGCTCGGAGCGGTCGTCCGGACGGGCGGGCGGCTCGGGGTGCCCACGCCGACCTGCGCCGTGCTGCTCCCCGTGCTCGCCGCCCTCAGCGCCAGCCCTGCCGTGGGACCGGGTGGGACGCCCTGACGGTCAGGACGTGCGTTCGGGTACCGCGTCGGCGACGATGTGCTCCGCGATCGCCAGCGACGCGGTCGCACCCGGGGACGGGGCGTTGCGCACGTGGACGACCCGTCCGCGCACGGCGAGGACGAAGTCGTCGACCAGGCTGCCGTCCCGCGCGACCGCCTGGGCCCGCACTCCCGCCGGGCCCCGCACGACGTCCGCGGTGCGCAGCTCGGGGACGTAGCGTCGGGCCTCGGCGACGAACGCGCGCCTGCTGGCGGTGCGCAGTATCTCCTTGGCGCCGGTGCGCCAGTGCGTCTTAGCCATCTTCTGGAAGCCCGGCCAGGACAGGGTCTGCCGCAGGTCACCCCGGTCGACGGTGCCCACCGTGTAGCCCTCGCGGGCGGTGGCGAGCACGGCGTTGGGGCCGACGAGGATCTCCCCGTCCACCCGCTTGGTGAGGTGGATGCCCAGGAACGGGTAGCGCGGGTCGGGCACCGGGTAGATCAGGCCACGGACGAGGTCGCGCCGATCGGGGCGCAGCAGCCAGTAGTCGCCGCGGAACGGGATGATCCGCGGTGAGCTGTCCTCTCCGGTGAGCGCGGCGACCTCGTCGGAGTGCAGGCCGGCGCAGGAGATCAGCCGGTCGAACGGGCCGACCGACTCCGACACCACCCGGACCGTCCCGCCGTCGACCGCCGCCGTGTGGTGGTTCCCGTTCGGCGCGACCGGCGCGGAGCCGCGCACCCGCAGCCGCAGCCGGACGCCCGCCGGGCCGTCGTCCACGCCGATCACCTCGGCGCCGGTGCGCACCGCGCCGCCCGCGTCCAGGATGTCCGCGCGCAGCGCCCGGGCGACGGCCGGGTAGTCCACGATCGCCGTGGTCGGGGAGTGCAGCGCGGCGACCCCGCGGGCGTGCGGCTCGATCGTGCGCAGCTCGGTGGCGTCGAGCATGCGGGTGTCGGGCACGCCGTTGGCCGTCGCCCGCTGCGCGATGTCGTCGAGCCGGCCCAGCTCGCTGTCGTCGACGGCCACGACGACCTTGCCGCACTCCTCGTAGCGGATGCCGCGGGCCTCGCAGTACTCGCGCAGCAGGCCGACGCCGCGGCGGCACAGCGTCGCCTTCAGCGAGCCCGGCTTGTAGTAGAGGCCCGCGTGAACGACGCCGCTGTTGCGCCCCGTCTGGTGCTGGGCGACGTCATGCTCCTTCTCGAACACGGTGACCGTCGATCCGGGCACGACCTGCCCGAGCCTGCGTGCCACCGCGAGCCCGAGGATCCCGCCGCCGATGACCGCGATCCGCTCCGCCACCCGTGCCGCCTCCACTCGTCCATCCGTCACCGCCCGGCGGCGCCATGAGCCACCGGTCCGGGTGGGTCCCCGTCACGGACGGCGTCGCCGCGCCTGGTCCGGGTGGCCGCCCGCGGTCCGCGGCGCGGCGTCCACCTGCGCTCCAGTATCCCGGTACACCGTCCGTGACCGGTGCCGGCCCGGCCGGCGGCCGGTGCCGTGGTCAGCCGAAGAAGTGGCCCGGCGGGTGCGCGCGGTCGGTGCGCGAGCGCGGCCGGCCGCGCAGCGCGTCGGTGAGCGTGCGCGCGGTGTTGACCAGCGGGACGTGGCTGAACGCCTGTGGGAAGTTGCCGGTCATCCGGCCCAGCCGGGGGTCGTACTCCTCGGCCAGCAGCCCGACGTCGTTGCGCAGCGCCAGCAGCCGCTCGAACAGCTCCTGCGCCTCGTGCACCCGCCCGGACAGCGCGTAGTTGTCCGCCAGCCAGAAGGTGCAGGCGAGGAAGGCACCCTCCCCGGCCGGCAGGCCGTCGACGGCGCCGTCCTCGGCCGTCGGGTAGCGCATGACGAAGCCGTCCTCCATCAGCTCGCGCTCGATGGCGGCGACGGTGCCGACGACCCGCGGGTCGGTCGCCGGCAGGAAACCGACGAGTGACATGTAGAGCAGGGCCGCGTCGAGCTCCTTCGAGCCGTAGAACTGGGTGAACGTGTTGCGGTCGGAGTCGAACCCGCGGGCGCACACCTCGTGGTGGATCTCGTCCCGCAGCGCCGACCACCGCTCGACCGGGCCGGGTAGCCCGGACTCCACGATCCCCCGGACGGCCCGGTCGGCGGCCACCCAGGCCATGACCTTCGAGTGGACGAAGTGCCGCCGCGGCCCGCGGACCTCCCAGATGCCCTCGTCGGCCTTGCGCCACCCGGTCTCGAGGAAGTCCATGAGCTTGGTCTGCAGCTGCCAGGAGCCGTCCCGGCCGTCGTCCTCGGAGGAGTGGATCCCCGCGAGGAAACCGTCACGGGCCGAGCCGGGACGCCGGTTCGCCACCGCGACGCGGGCCACGTGCAGGGCGTCGAGGACCTCCCCGTAGACGTCGAGCTGGAACTGGTCGACGGCGGCGTTGCCCACCCGGACGGGGGAGGAGTTCTCGTAGCCCGGCAGCCACGGGACCTCGTACTCGGGCAGCCGCCGCTCACCGGCCACCCCGTACATGATCTGCACCCGGGACGGGTCGCCGGCCACGGCGCGCAGCAGCCACTCCCGCCAGGCCGTCGCCTCGCTGGTGAAGCCGGCGTCGAGCAGCGCCAGCAGGGTGATCGTGGCGTCACGCAGCCAGCAGTAGCGGTAGTCCCAGTTGCGGACGCCGCCGATGTGCTCGGGCAGCGAGGTGGTGACCGCGGCGACGATGCCGCCCGTCGGGGCGTAGGTGAGCGCCTTCAGGGTGATCAGCGACCGGCGGACCGCCGGCTGCCACTGGCCGTCGTAGGTGCAGCCGGCCATCCAGTCCGACCACCACGCCTCGGTCTGCGAGATCATCCGCCGGACATCCTGCGGGGCCGGCGCCGGTTCGTGCGAGGGCCGCCAGGTGAGCGAGAACGGGACGGACTGCCCGGCCGAGACGCTGAACTCCGCGTAGGTGGCCATGTCGTGCCCCTCCATCGGGGCGGTGGTCCACAGCGTCACCGAGTCGGGGCCGGCGATCGCGGCGACCGAGTGCTCGTCGAGCCGGCGCACCCACGGCACGATCGAGCCGTAGTCGAACCGGAAGCGGGTCTCCGACCGGAGCCGGACGGTGCCCTGCAGGCACTCCACCAGCCGCAGGACGACGTGCGCCCCCGCTCGGGGGAACATCGCGTCCACGATCCGGACGGTGCCCGACGCGGTGGTCATGTCGGTCTCGAGCACCAGGGTGTCGCCGCGGTAGCGGCGGCTCACCCCGATCACCGGCTCGACCGGCGCGATCTTCCAGTGGCCGGACTCGTTGTCCCCGAGCAGCGCGGCGAAGCAGGCCGGGGAGTCGAACCGAGGCAGGCACAGCCAGTCGATCGAGCCGTCGCGGGAGACCAGCGCCGCCGAGTGAGTGTCTCCTATCAGCGCGTAATCCTCGATCAGGGATGGCACGTTCTCTCCTAGTTACCAGGGCCGGCTACCGTGCTGTGCCGCACAAGGTCGTTCACCTTACGGACCCGTCCGACGGAATACGTTGAGGGTCCCGGTGTACGCCGCTCCGTGGCGCCCGCCGGACCAGATTTCGTGCCCCGCTGTGACAGGAATCGCCTGATGACGACGTCCGCCCCCCCGCACTGGATCCGCCAGACGATCGGGTACCTGACCGATCCGCGGCGCCGAGCGGCGGTGGTCCTGGGCGGGCTGGCGACGGTCGGGCTGATCGTGTTCGGCGTGTACGCGGTGATCGACGGCCCGCCGCCCAAGGTCGAGGCGGTGGTGTACTTCGACCCCGCCGCGACGGCCGCGGAGAAGGACGCGGTCCGCGCCGCCTGTCCCACCGTCGGGGGAGCGCGCCAGGAGCCGCCCGACACGAACAACCTCGCGACCAGCCGGGCCTACCCGCTGCGCTACGACATCTCGCAGGCCTCCTCGGCTGACAGGGCGGCGATTTACAAGTGCGTGCAGGGCCAGCCGAAGGTGATCGGCATCAGCGAGTTCACGCAGGGCCAGTAGCCCGCTGCCGGCTCGGCTCGGCGGGCGCGGAGTTCACGCCGTGCTCGGGCTTCCCGCCGTGCTGGAACTCCCCGTCCTGCTCGAGCTTCTCGGCGTGCTCGCGCTGCTCGATCAGCTCGGCCGGTGTCGGCAGCCCGGCCTCGCGGGCCTGCCGGGCCTGCCAGAGGCTCACGAACATCGTCGAGAGCACCACCAGCCCGGAGAAGATCAGGCTGCCGCCCGACCACGGCGACGACGCGGGCAGCGTGTCGACGACGATCCAGACGATGCCGGCGGCGATCATCCCGATGCCGAACACGACGGTGAACGCCGTCGACCACGCGTTGGCGGCGGCCTGGTCGGCCAGGTCGGCGGCCTTCTGCCGGGCCTGCTCGAAGCGGTGCCGGGCCCACTCGTACTCCAGGCTCAGGATGAAGAACCCGAGCGCGACCACCAGGAAACCGGGGCCGGGGAGCGCGAGCATCGCCACGCCGAGGCCGAGCACCGCCAGCCCCAGGATCGTGAGGGCGACTCGCCGGGCCAGCCGTGCGCTTCGATTGAGCACGATGCCGTCTTCCCGGCCCGCAACCGGGCCTGCGTCGTGGGCCCGCGGAGCGGGGCCTGTCTCGGAGCCTGTCCGGGCGCCGGTTCCTGCGCGTGGCACGGTGCCGCCGGCGGCCCACGTCCTCCGCACGTGCAACGGCCCGCTGTGTGAACGGCGTTCCCGCTGACTGCCGCGCGAATCCGCCGCCCGCTTTCGGACGGCCCGTCCGGGTGGTGCCGGGGCACGCTGTCGGGGCGCGCCGCCTGGGCACGCCGCCGGACGGCGGGACACCGGGTTCCGACCACATCCACCCGCAGCTTGCGTCCACCTGCAGTTTGCGCCACCTTGTGGCCCCACGGGTGGCACAAAGGCTGTCGACATCACGTCACCGGTCCGGCCGGCCGGCCGGCGGGCGGGCGGGCGGGCGGGACCGGGGCGGGCGGGGCGGGCGGTGCCGGTTCCGCGGGTATGCCGGGTGCCCGGATCGGACGGACCGGGGCCGATCGGTCCCCGGCGGGTTACTGTGACGATCGGAAGCGGGACCGGCGGCGGGCCCGGCGGGCGGCGGGGGCGCGTCAGCGCCCGACCGGGTGTCCCGGGCCCGGTCGGCGTCCTCCCGGAACGACGCGTCAGTGCTGACGGAGGCTCAGGAAGAAGTGGACGTCGAGGAGACCCCGCTGCCCGGGATCGGGCTGCGGCACGACTTCAGTACCCGCTCGGGCCGCCGGCTCGGCGTGGTGAGCCGCCACGACGGACGTCGTGACCTGGTCATCTACGATGCGGAGGATCCGGACGCATCCCGCGAGTCGATAACACTCACCCCGGAGGAGGGGGACGTGCTCTCCGAGCTGCTCGGCGCTCCGCACATCGTGGAGAAGCTCGCCGACCTCTCGCGCGCGTTCGCCGGGCTGGTCGGCGAGCAACTCGAGATAACCGCGGGTTCCCCGTACGCGGACCGCACGCTCGGTGACACCCAGGCCCGCACCCGCACGGGTGCGTCCATCGTCGCCGTCGTCCGCGACCACGAGGTCCTCGCCTCGCCGCGGCCGGACTTCCAGTTCCACCCCGGGGACATCGTGGTCGTCGTCGGCACCCCGGAGAACACCGCGGCCGTCGCCCAGCTCCTGCGCACGGGCTGACGGAGAACGGGCGACCGACGACACGTGCACGACACGGCGACGACCTTCCTCGAGCTGGGTGCCGTCCTGTTCGTCCTGGGGGTGCTAGGCCACTTTGCGTTGCGGGTCGGTATCTCACCGATCCCGCTGTATCTCATCGGTGGTCTCGCCTTCGGGCACGGCGGTGTCCTGCCACTGGGCGCCAGCGAGGACTTCATCGAGATCGGCGCCGAGATCGGTGTCATCCTCCTGCTGCTGACACTCGGCCTGGAGTACACCGCCGAGGAGCTCCTGCACGGCCTGCGAAGACAGGCCCCAGCCGGGGTGCTCGACCTGACGCTCAACGCCGCCCCCGGCGTGGCGGCCGCGTTCCTGCTCGGCTGGGGGCCGCTGGCGGCGGTGGTCATGGGCGGCGTCACCGCGATCTCCTCGTCCGGGATCATCGCCAAGGTCCTGGGGGATCTGGGCCGCATCGGTAACCGGGAGACCCCGGTCGTGCTGTCGGTGCTCGTGCTCGAGGACCTCGCGATGGCCGTCTACCTGCCGGTGGTCACCGCGTTGCTGGCCCATCACACCGTCGCCCGGGGCTCGCTGACAGTCGGGGTGGCGCTGGGTGCGCTCGTCGCCGTCCTGTACGTCGCGCTGCGGCACAGCGACAAGGTCACCCTGCTCGTCTTCAGCCCGACCGCGGACCGCAACGACGAGGTCCTGCTGCTGCGGTCGCTGGGGCTGACCCTGCTCGTCGCCGGCGTCGCCCAGCGCATGCAGGTCTCCGCCGCGGTCGGCGCGTTCCTGGTCGGCATCGCGCTGTCCGGGCCGGTCGCGGAGAGCGCGCACGAGGTGCTGACGCCGCTGCGCGACCTGTTCGCCGCCGTGTTCTTCGTGTTCTTCGGCCTGCAGACCGATCCGGTCGAGATCCCGCCCGTGTTGCTCGCCGCGTCCCTGCTCGCGCTCGCCGGCGTGGCGACGAAGATCGTGACCGGATGGTGGGCCGCGCGGCGCGCGGGCATCGCGACGATGGGCCGCTACCGCGCCGGCGCCGCGCTGGTCGCCCGCGGCGAGTTCTCGATCGTCATCGCCGGGCTGGCGGTCGCCGCCGGAGTGAACCCGCAGCTCGGGCCGCTGGCCGCGTGCTACGTCCTGCTGATGGCGGTACTCGGCCCGCTGGCGGCGCGGTTCGTCGAACCGGTCGTGCGAACGATCCGCCGCTGGTCACAGGCCCGCAGGCCACCGGATCCCGCCACCGCGCGCGGCGCGTGACCGCCTTGCCGCGGGCCGTGTGACCCGCGGCTGGGCGCCGGCGCGCGAATCTCGGCCGGGCTGGCGGGATTCACCCGACGATGTTTGGCAGGATGACGCTCCATGAGTGGACTTCTCGAAGGCAAGCGCGTTCTCGTCACCGGCGTCCTGACCGAGGCGTCCATCGCGTTCAGTGTTGCTCGCATCGCCCAGGAGCAGGGTGCCTCCGTGGTGCTCACCGGGTTTGGCCGCGGCCTGTCCCTCACCCGCCGGATCGCGCGCCGCCTACCCACCGAGCCGCCGGTCGTCGAGCTCGACGTGACTGACGAGGAGCATCTCGCCGAGCTCTCCGCGAAGGTTCTCGAGCACGTCGACGGCCTCGACGGGGTGATGCACGCGATCGGGTTCGCGCCGGAATCGGTGCTGGGCGGCAAGCCGTTCGTCGAGGCGGCCTGGTCGGAGGTCGGTACCGCGCTTCAGGTCTCCACCTGGTCGCTCGCGTCCCTGACCCGCGCGACCATGCCGCTGTTCGGCGAGCGCGCCAGCATCGTCGGCCTGGACTTCGACGCCTCGGTCGCCTGGCCGTCCTACGACTGGATGGGGGTCGCCAAGGCCGGGCTCGCCTCCGCCGCCCGCTACCTGGCCCGGGACCTCGGCCCCAGCGGAGTGCGGGTGAACCTGGTCGCCGCCGGTCCCCTGCGCACGATGGCGGCCAAGAGCATCCCCGGGTTCAGCAAGTTCGAGGAGGTCTGGGGCACCCGGGCACCGCTCGGCTGGGACATCGCGGACACCACGCCCGCGGCGCGCGCCTGCGTCGCCCTCCTCTCGGACTGGTTCCCCGCGACGACGGGCGAGATCGTGCACGTCGACGGCGGCTTCCACGCGGTCGGCGCCTGACCTCCGGGACGGCGCCCCACGCAGCCCTGGCCGGCCCCTGAAACCACAGCCCGGCCGCGGGGCCGTGAAACCGCGGCCCGGCGGTGGGGCATCGGAATTCCATCAGTTCAGTTATCTCTTCACTGCCTCGCCTCCTCGCCCTTTTGTGGCGGTCTCGCCGTTTCCGGAGCGGATTCGGGGTCTGGGGCTCCGGAAAGGACGAGGAGCCGAGGAAAGGGCGAGGAGGGGCGAGGGTCAGCGGGCGGCGTGGCGGGTGGCGGCGGAGGCGGTGCCCAGCCAGGTGTGCGGGTTGCCCTCCCAGCACCAGCCCAGCTTCGGTGCCCGGCCCGAGATCCACATCGCCGGCACGCGGCGGTCGCCCCGGCGTGATCCGGACAGCATGAAACAGTTGTTCTTCTCCAGCGCCTCGGGGAAGTGGGTGACCACCGCGATCCCCTCGTGGATCGTCAGCGGCGAGCGCCCGCGCTCGAGGATCGGTGGCAGCGCGTCCGCGGGCCGGATGCCGCGGAACTCCTCCCCGCGCTCGACGTCGGTGAGCAGGTACACACCCGCGTGGGGCACGTTCAGCTCCGGCAGCGGCCGGTAGGGCGCGAGGCCCTCCTCGCCGTGGTTGCGGTCGACGGTCCCGGTGTCGGCGCGCCCGGCGAGCGTGAGCAGCGGCACGATCTCCTCCGCCCGGACGAGCTCCCCCGACACAACCAGGACGAAGGGCATCCACGACCGGGTCGCGGGCCGGAACGGGCCGGGCACGGCGGCGTGGGCGACCGTCCGCAGCGGCTCGCAGAGCGCCTCGAAGTCGGCCGGAGACATCCCCGCCAGCTCGGGGTACCCCAACCGCACCAGGCCGGCTACCTGCCTGTTGAACGCCTGGTCGAGTGGATCGGGCCAGCCACCGGTTCCTTCCGTGATCGGGTCGACCTCGTCGGTTCGCACGGCGGTGCTCAACGTCGCGGTGCGGCTCGGCATGCGGCATCCCCTCGGCTTTCGGTGGGTTGGGTGGCGTCGTACGACCCCGTTTCCCGGCACCGGTCCCGGTGCCGGATCTCGGACGTCCCACCCTCAACGCCGAGCGTTCCCAACGGGTTCCGAGCGCTGTCGGGACGGGCTGGCCGGGTCGAGCCAGTCGATCCGGGTGTCTCTCCCGACGGCTGACGCGTCCCGGCCCGGCAGGCGGCGGCTCAGTACGCGGCGGCCTCGTCGATCAGGTCGAGCGCGGCTCCGACGATGGTCGCGGTGTCCACCGGGGCACCCGCGCCGCCGGCGGCGGGACCACAGGGGGAGCGGGGATCGGCCGGCGCGCTCGGGACCTGCGCGGTCTGGCCCGGGGCGGTCGGGATCGGGGCGGCCGAGCCGAGTGTCGTGACGTGCTCGCCGTGCACACCGGCGAGGAAACCCAGCGTCCGCGCGTCGCCGTCGACCACGGTCAGCAGCGGGCCGCGGCGGTTGGGTGGGAAGAGCTCACCGAGGACGGCGTCGTCGCCGTCGGCGAGTCCGCGCCGGGCCTGCAGCGCGTCGAAGAGCAGGTCCGGGGACGTCACGCAGACCACGCCGATCTCCCGGCGCAGCCCGGAGCTCAGCTCGTCGGCGGCCCGCAGCACCTCCGGCATGACGGCGCCCATCCCGACCAGGGTGAGCGGCGCGGACGGCTCGCCCGGGCGCAGCCGGTACCCGCCGGCCAGCACCGCCGCGCGACGCCGCCACCAGCCGGCGGCGTCGCCGGGCAGCCCGGCGAGCCGCTGGTCGACGGGCCGCGCGCTCAGCCGGATCAGGCTGGACGCGCCGTCGACGCGCCCGAGCCGGCGCAGCGCCTCGAGCAGGCACCAGACCAGGTCCTGCGCGAAGGCCGGCTCCCAGCAGGCGATACCCGGGACGCCGATCGCGCCGTGGCGCCACCCGCCCGGGCGCACCGGGTCGACACCGGTGTCCGCGACGGTCAGCAGGGAGCGTCCGTCGGCCGCCCCGCCGGAGGCCCATCCGGGCAGTACCCGGGTGACCGACATCTCGTCGCTCACCCCGATGGGCAGCAGCGGAAGACCCAGCCGGCTCCACGCCACGCCGAGCGAGGCCAGCACCCCACCGAACGCGCCGGCGGACAGGCCGCCGGCCACATGCCGTCCGCCGCCGGAACGAGCCCCCTCCGGCCCCGGCCCCGCAGGGCCTGGTTGTCCCGCCGGCCCTGCGGGGCCCGCCGACCCTGGGAGCCCCGCCGGTTCGGGTGAGCGGGCGGGGCCAGCCGGTTCGGCGGGGCGGGCACCCGCCGGGCGGCCGAGGACGGGGGCGCCCCGGACGGGTTCCGCACCGCCGCGGGCCGCACCGCCGCGGGCGGCCTCGATCCATCCGGTGAGCACCCGGTCGGCGTCGCGGGTCGAGATCGTCACGACGGCCGCCGCGGCCTCCGGGGCGAGCGAGGGCAGGTCCCGCAGGGTGGCACCGAAGGCCTCCTGCGTCGACCACCAGCCGGTCGGCGGGCGGCCGGCGTCGACCGGCACCGCAGGTGCCGCGCCGAGCGACTGCGGGGCGCGGTCGAGGTAGGCCGCCACGTGCCGGGCGAGCCGGCCCGCCGGCAGTGCCACGGGCAGTGCCGCGGACGGCCGCCCCGGCGCCCCGGCCCCAGGCCTCGGCCCCGCCGGCACCAGCGCGGCCGAGGGTGCCCCAGGTAGCAATGCCCCGGGTAGCGGTGCCGTGGTGGGCGGTGGTGCGGTGGGCGGTGGTGCCGGGGCGGTGGGCGGCGCGGCCGGGCGGGCGGGCGCGGGCAGTGGGCCGGTGTAGGCGAACAGGACGGTCGGTCGCCCGGCCTCGACCTCGTCGAACGCGTCGATGATCAGCGCGAGGTCGTGGCCGCCCAGATCGCGCAGCGCATCGTGGATCTGCTCGTCGCTCAGTCCGTCGAGCAGCCGGTCGACACCGGCCCCGGAGGCTCCCGGACCGGCGAGCCGGCGCCGCAGCTCGGTCCCGTCCAGTTGGAGCAGAGCGAGGTACTCGGCGGGCGACATCGCGTCCAGCCGGGCCCGCAGCGCCGCGCCGCCGGGGGCCCGGAACAGGGCGGCGAGCCGGCGGCCGTAGCGCAGGGTCAGCACCTGCCAGCCGGCGGCCTCGAACATCCGCGCCGCCCGGGCCGGCCCGCCGACGCCACCGGGCGGCCCGCCCGGGCCGGGGCCGGCTGGCGTCCCCGGCGCCCCGGAGTCGGTCGGCGCGCCGCCGGTCACCAGGACCACCCAGAACAGCTCGCCCAGGTGGGAGACCCGCTCGTCGGTCACGGCCTCCCAGACCGCGGAGTCGCGCAGCTCCGCGAAATCGATCAGGCAGATCTGGCGGCCGCTCGGGGCACGGTCGAAGCGCTCACCCGCGAAGCGGCTGGCCAGCGCCGACCAGATGGTCCCGTTCGGCCCGACGTTGCCGGCCCCGGTCGCGCGCGGCGGCCGCCGGGTGGACGGCCCCGCCGCCGCGGCGCCGTCCACCCGGTCGAGGGAGGGCAAGCGGTCGGGTGGCCGCGGACCGGCGGCGACCGGAAGGCCGGCGGCGACCGGAAACGCGGCGGCGAGCGGAGGGCCGCCGGGCATCGGCGGCTCGTCACCGTCGAGCGCGGACCGCAGGACCTGGTGGACGGCTCCCAGCAGCGGCCCCGCGTGCGGGGTGGCGGAGACCCGGTCGGCGACCCGCAGCGTGTCGAACCACAGCGCCGCGGCGATCGTGGACGCGGCCTCGCACATGGCCCGGTCGGCGGCCGCCCCTCGTGGGCCGCGGGCGCCGGTCGAGACGGCGTGGTCGATGCCTGCCGCCGCGAGCTCGCGCAGCCGGGCCTCCACGGCGGCCAGCGCCGCGAGGTCGAGCACGCCGCCGGGCGGCCCGGGAACGATCTCGCCGAGTCGCGCCGCCTCCTCCGAACCGCCACCGGCGTCTTCCCCGGCGGCACCCGTCGCGCCGCCAGGCCCGCCCATGGCATCGGGCCCGCTCCGGTTACCGTGCCCGGCCGAGTCACCGAGGCTCGTAGCGGCACCGGCCGCGTCGCCGGGACCTGACCCGCCGGGGCGTACCTCGCCGGGGCCGGTGTCGGCGCGGCCGGCGTCGCCGCGGTTGTCACGGCCGTCACGGCCCGACGCGGCGTCGTCGGCGGGCGACTCGGCCGGCATCGCGGGATCGATCGTCAGGTCGTCCCGGCGGCCGTGGCCGTGCGTGTACTCGCCGGCTCGGATGTCCGTCCTGCGCAACCCCCGCCTCCGTCCCATCGCCTCGACGACCTACCTGGAGTCCAGACGTGCGGCCGGGTCGGAATGTTGCGCCAGTTCCTCGACTCGCCGCGTGATGACGTCGTCCGGAGCGTCCACCTCGATGAACTTGACCCTGCCGATCGAGCGGATCAGGGCCACGTCGGACCGGCGGACACCCAGTGCCTGCGCGAGGGCGCGCAGCGCCGCCTCGTTCGCCCGGCCCTCGACCGCCGGTTCCCGTACGCGCACGACCAGCAGCCGGCCGTGGGTCGGGTCGGACGTCGCCGGCCCCACGGCCGTCCGGTCGGCGGCGGGACGCACCCGGATCGCTACGCGCACCCGCCCATCGTCCCCGACGGGCCGGCGGCACGGGGCGGGGAGTGTCCCGGGTGGCATGGGCTCGTGCCACCCGGCGGGCCGCTACGATCCCGGCCATGGTCGAGAACGAAGGTCGAGTCGCACTGGTGACCGGTGGCAACCGTGGGATCGGCGCCGCGTGCGCGGCGGCGCTTGCGGCCTCGGGTGACCGGGTGGCCGTGGCCAGCCGCGGTGGCGAGGCACCCGACGGGATGCTCGGGGTGCGGATGGACGTCACCAGCGCGGACAGCGTCGACAAGGCGTTCAGCGAGGTCGAGGCCGCGCTCGGCCCGGTCGAGATCGTCGTGTCCAACGCCGGCATCGTGCGCGACACGCTGATGCTCATGATGTCGGAGGACTCCTTCCGCGACGTCGTCGACACCAACCTGCTCGGGGCCTACCGGGTGGCGAAGCGCGCGTCGCGCTCGATGATCCGGCGCCGCAACGGTCGGTTGATCTTCATCTCGTCGGTGGTGGGGCTCTCCGGCGGTCCGGGGCAGTCGAACTACGCCGCCTCCAAGGCGGGCCTGGTGGGTTTCGCCCGGTCGCTGGCACGCGAGCTCGGCGGCCGCGGGATCACCTCGAACGTGATCGCCCCGGGTCCGATCCGCACGGACATGACGGACGCGCTCACCGACACCCAGCGCGAGTTCCTCGTCGCCGCCACCCCCGCCGGACGGATGGGCGACCCCGCGGAGGTCGCCGCGGCGGTGGTCTTCCTCGCGTCGCAGGGCGCCGCGTATGTGAACGGCGCGGTCATCCCGGTCGACGGTGGCGCCGGCATGGGCCACTGACGGCCCACACCGGCAACCGGCGCGCGTCGGCGGCGCGGCCAGCGGAATGACGCGCCCGGCGCGTGGCGTTGCAGCCCTGAGATGACAGCAGCCGTGAGATGACAGTGACGGACGGTGCCGCCCGCCCGTCGCCGGCCACGGTCCGTGGCGACGCCCCCGGCGGGGAGCGCGCCGCCCGCCCGGGCGGCCCACGGGTCGACGCGGCGGGTGCTGATGGGCCACGGTGGGAGTGGACGGATCGCCGGGCGGGCGGCCGTCCCCCAGCGCGGCGCGCCGGAGCGCCGCGAGGGCCGGGTGCGCGAGGGCCGGTGGAGGTGGCGCCGTGAGCATGATCAGGGTCGAGTCGCGGGGAGGCCGCGGCTACGAGGTCGAGGTCGCCGAGGAGACCGCGCCCGGGGCGCACGGGCTGGCGTTCTCCTACGCCGTCCGGGTGGACGACGAGGTCGTCGACGCGCTGGGGCTGGACCCGGACGACGACGCGGCGCTGACCGCCCTCGTCCGGGAGTCCTTCGCGTTCCTGCTGGCCCGCGAGCCGGCGGGCGACATCCTGCGCTCGTTCGACCTGTCGACGATCTCGCGGTACTTCCCGACGTACCTCGACGAGATCCGGGGCCGGGTGCCGCGCTGACGGCGCGGGCCCGGCTGGCGGACGGGCGCGACGTACGACGTACGACGGGGCGACGTACACGGAAAGGGGACATGACGGTGCCGACGGACGCCGCCGGCCACGGCCGCGGGATCGACGTGGACGCGCTGCTGCTCGTCTCCTTCGGCGGTCCGGAGGGGCCGGAGGACGTCCTGCCGTTCCTGCGCAACGTGACCCGCGGCCGCGGCGTGCCCGAGGCGCGGCTGGCCGAGGTCGCGGCGCACTACGACCGCTTCGGTGGGCGCAGCCCGATCAACGACCAGAACCGGGCGCTGCTCGCCGCGCTGCGGGAGCGGCTGGCCCCGATGCCCGTGTACTGGGGCAACCGGAACTGGCAGCCGTACCTCGCCGACGCCGTGGCGCGCATGCGGGCCGACGGCGTGCGCCGGGCGGCCTGCTTCGTGACGTCCGCGTTCGCGTCCTACTCGGGGTGCCGGCAGTACCGGGAGGATCTGGCGGCGGCCCTGGAGCAGGTCGGCCCGGGCGCCCCCGACCTGGTGAAGCTGCGGCTGTTCTTCGACCACCCGGGATTCGTCGAGCCGATGGTCGACCACTGCGTGCGGGCGCTCGCGACGCTGCCGGTGGCGGTGCGCGACGAGGCCCGGCTGGTGTTCACCGCCCACGCGCTGCCCCGCTCGCAGGCGGCCGCGAGCGGGCCGGACGGCGGAGCCTACGAGCGCCAGCTCCGCGCGGCCGCCGGTGTGATCGCGCAGCGCGTCGCCGCGTGCGTCGGTACCCGGCACGAGTGGCAGGTCGCCTACTGCAGCCGCAGCGGCCCACCGAGCGTGCCCTGGCTCGAACCGGACGTCAACGACGCCCTGGCGGCGCTCGCGGACGGCGGCGCGCGCGCCGCGGTGATCGTGCCGGTCGGTTTCGTCAGCGACCACATGGAGGTCGTCTACGATCTCGACGTCGAGGCGGTGCGCACCGCCTCGGAACGCGGCCTGGCGGTCGCCCGGGCGGGTACCGTCGGCACGGATCCCCGCTTCGTCGCGATGGTGGCCGATCTGGTCGCCGAGCGCCGTTCCCCCGAGTGGGAGCGGCCCGCGCTGAGCGGCGAGGGGCCGTCGCACGACGTCTGCCCGCTGCACTGCTGTGACCCGGGCGCTCGGCGCCCGGCGGCCGCCGGTGTCCCGGCGGATCTGTGCGCGCACGGCCCGGCACGTTCCGGCGTGACGGCGTCACAGCCGGGCAGGCCGGCGAACGCGGAGCGCTCCCGGCATGGTGAACCGCGCAACGAAGCGACGATACTGGTGGATGAGCGGGCAGGTACGTCGCGGTCCGACTCTCACCCCGCAGGCGAATAAGACGGAGCGATCCGAGACATGCAGCGATTTGTGTTCGACCCGCCGGAGCGGTTCGTGGTCGGGACCGTCGGGCAGCCCGGTGACCGCGTGTTCTTCCTCCAGGCGGCGGCTCGTGGGCAACTCGTCACGGTGGGTCTGGAGAAGACCGAGGTGACGGCGCTCGCCGAAGGGCTGACGGCCCTGCTCGGCCAGGTGGGCCAGACCCAGGGGATCGCGCTGCCGGCCGCCTCCGACGTCGAGGTCGACCTCGCCCCCCTCGACGCCCCGTTCGAGGAGGACTTCCACCTCGGCCAGCTGACGGTGTCGTGGGACGGGCAGCGGGTGTTCGTCGAGGCCGCCGGACTCGCCTCGAGCGAGCCGCGGATCACCGACACCGAGAGCGACGTCGACTCGCTGCGCGTCGGCCTCTCGATCGAGCAGACCAAGGCCTTCATCGAACGGGCCCGCAGCATCGTGGCCGCCGGCCGCCCGCCGTGCGTGCTCTGCGGCCGCCCCGACGGCCCGTCCGGCCACTTCTGCCCGCGCCTGAACTGAGCCCGCCCGGCGGCAACGCCGCGGGCTGCCGGGCCTCCGCGGGGTGCCGGCGGTCCCCACCGCGGAGGGCCGCCTCGGTCGTCGATCGTCACGGCCAGTCCCAGACCGCCATCTACCGGACAAAACCCCCGTCGCGACAGGCGGCCTGCTCACCGTTTGCTTTCCTTCTCGCCCTTTCGGGCAAGAATCCGCGGACATCGACCCCCGAAACGGCGAGGAAGAAACCAAACAGCGAGCTGGCCGCCCGCTGAGCCCTGCGGTCGTTCGGCGGGCGGCCTGTGGGCGTACGGCGGGTTGTGGCCCGGCATCGACGGTCCGCCTGGCGGTTGACGACGGTGTCGTGGGAGCGTCCGCCGGCCCGCGCCCCTCTATACATGGCATGTATACGCCTAATGTATAGTCGCGATCATGTCGATTGGACACGCGCTGCTCGGGCTCCTCGAGTCCGGCCCGCGACACGGCTACGACCTCAAGCGGTCCTATGACGACCGGTTCGGGCAGGACCGCCCGCTCCACTACGGGCAGGTCTACGCGACCCTGGCCAGGCTGCTGAAGAACGGCCTGGTGGAGGTCGAGGGCGTCACGCCCGGCGGCGGTCCGGACCGAAAGCGCTACGCGATCACCGACACCGGTATCGCCGACGTCGAGCACTGGCTGGCCCAGCCGGAGAAGCCTGATCTCTACCTGCAGAGCACGCTCTACACGAAGATCGTGCTCGCGCTGCTGACCGGGCGGCCGGCGGTCGACCTCCTGGACGCCCAGCGCGCCGAGCACCTTCGGCTGATGCGGGAGCTCACCCGGCGCAAGGCTGGCGGAGACCTGGCCGACCAGCTCGTCTGTGATCACGCGCTGTTCCACCTCGAGGCCGATCTGCGGTTCCTGGAGCTGGCCACGGCCCGCCTCGACCAGCTCGCGGCGAAGGTCCGTTCATGACCGACACCGCCGCCGCAGGCGTTGCCACGGGCCCTGCCGAGGCCGTCACGTCGCTGCTGCGCGCGGTCGACCTGTACAAGAGCTTCGGCGCCACACCCGCGCTCGCCGGGGCGTCCCTCGAGATCCGGGCGGGTGAGGTCATCGCGCTGATGGGCCCGTCCGGGGCCGGCAAGTCGACACTGCTGCACTGCCTGGCCGGGATCATCGGGCCGGAGCGCGGGCATGTGCGCTACCGCGACCGGGTGATCTCCGGGATGTCCGACGTCGAGCGCAGCGCGCTGCGTCGCCGCGAGTTCGGCTTCGTGTTCCAGTTCGGTCAGCTGGTGCCCGAGCTGTCCTGCGTCGAGAACATCGCGCTGCCGTTGCAGCTGAACGGCGCCGGCCGCCGCGACGCCCACCGCCGCGCGTTGGGCTGGCTCGACCGGCTCGGCCTCGAAGGGCTGGCCCGCAAGCGGCCGGGTGAGGTGTCCGGCGGCGAGGCGCAGCGGGTCGCGGTCGCCCGCGCCCTCGTCGGCGAGCCGAAGGTGATCTTCGCCGACGAGCCGACCGGCGCGCTGGACTCCATGAACGGCGAGCAGGTCATGCAACTGCTCACCCAGGCGGCGCGGGAGTCCGCGGCCGCCCTCGTCCTGGTCACGCACGAGCCCCGGGTGGCGGCCTACTCCGACCGCGAGATCGTCGTCCGTGACGGCCGCACCCGGCCGGTGTCCGCGTGAGCGTCACCGCGGGCCGCCCGTCCGGCCGGGATGTCGCCGGCCAGGATGTCGCCGGCGGGGACGGCCCGCCAGGCCCGGCGCGGGACTCGCCACCGGCCCGCCGACGGTGGGCCGACCTGGCACTCGGCGCCCGGCTCTCGGTCGCGGGAGGCCGATCCGAACGGCTGCGGACGACGCTCACCGCCGTCGGTGTCAGCCTCGGAGTCGCGTTTCTGCTGGCGGCGGCGGCCATACCGACCGTGCAGGACCGCCAGTTCGAACGGTGGATCGCCCGTGAGCTGCCCGGGTCGGATGGCAGCCTCGCCGCGGCCGACACAACCATGATCGCGCAGACCTTCGTGACCTGGTGTCGGGACAGAACGGTGCAGGGAGTCCTGCTGGACCCGGACGGGACACGCCCGCCGCTGCCACCCGGGGTCACCGCTCTCCCGCAGCCGGGGGAGATGATCGTCTCACCCGCGCTGGCCGAGTTCCTCGCCGGCCGGGACGGGCCGCGGTTGGCACCCCGGTTGCCCTACCGCCAGGTGGGGACGATCAGCGAGGCGGGTCTCCAGGGTCCGCACGAGCTGTACTTCTACGCGGGCGCCGAGCTCGACGCCGAGCTCGAAGCCGGCGGCCCCGGCGCGCTGTTCACCACGAACTTCAGACCCGTCCGGATCGACCACTTCGGGATGGAGGTGATCGAAGGGCCCGCCTCCGACTCGGGGGTCGTGTCGGTCGAGGGGCCCCCGTCCGTCCTGATCAGGATCTTCAGTCTTCTCTGCGTCGTCGTGCTCCTGCTGCCGGTCGGCATGCTCACCGTCGCCGCGACCCGGTTCGGCGGCGGGGCGCGTGACGGTCAGCTCGCCGCGGTGCGCCTGCTCGGCGCGGACGCCCGCACCGCCCGCTGGATCGCCGTCGGTGGCGCGCTGCCCGGCGCTGTGCTTGGGTGCGCCGCCGGGGCGGCGCTGTTCGTCACCGGGCGTGGTGCCGCCGGGTACCTCGCCCTGATAGGCACCAGCGTCTTCGCCTCGGACGTCTGGCCCGGCCCGCTCTTCGTAGCCGCGGTGCTGCTCGCGGTGCCGGCCGCCGCGGTCGCTGCCGCGCTCGTGGCGCTGCGCCGGGTCGTCGCCGAGCCGCTGGGCGTGGCGCGGCGGGTCGGGGCCGGCCGCCGGAGGTTGTGGTGGCGCCTCCCGGCCCTCGCCGCCGGGGTCGCTTCGCTGCTCACGCTTCCGGAGGGGCTTGGCTGGTCCGGCGGATCGCGCGACGACGTCCAGCTCGTCGCGGGCGCCGTGCTGACGCTGCTGGGTATCGCGGCCCTGACGCCGTGGCTGGTGGAGAAGGTGGTTCGACGGCTGCCCGGCGGACCGCTCGGCTGGACGTTCGCCGTACGCCGGCTCCAGCTCGGTGGCGGCGTCACGGTGCGGACCGTGGCCGCGGTGTCGGTCACCATCGCCGGCGTGGTCGCGCTGCAGATGCTCTTCTCGGCCGCGGACCGGGAGTACCTGGCCGGCGTCGACCCGGCCCGCGACCGCGATCTGCTGGCGGTCGAGGTACCCGCCACCGCCGCGACCGCGGACGGGCTCACGCGGGTGCTGTCCGCCGCCCACGGGGTCCGCTCCGTCCATGCGTACTCGACGTCCAGCGTGTCCTGGGGGCAGTCGGTCGGTGGAGATCAGGCGTTCGACTGGGGGGCGTTCACACCGCTGGTCGTCGGTGACTGCCCGACGTTGAAGGAGCTGCTCATCGTCACGGACTGCGTGGACGGGGACGTCTTCGCGGCGCCCGCCACGACGAGGTCCGTCGTCGGTGTCGACCAGCTCACCGACCCGGATGTCGTGACCCGCGCGGGCGGCGATCCGCTGATCCCCGGGCCCGGGGTGACCGTGACCGTCGCCGCCCCCGGAGATCCACGCTGGACCGTTCCCGCCACCATGAGGGTGGCGACCGTCCGTTCCGGGGCGCTTCTCGGGACCGCGGACAGCCTGCTCGGCAGCCTGTTCGTCACCCCGGGGGCCCTGGCGGGCGACCTCCGGCCGGCGTCGACGGTGACCGGCATCGTCCGGATCGACCTGGCTGACCCGGACGCCGCGAACAACGTGGCCAACGCGATCGCGGGCGTCGCCCCGCTGCGGTCGCCGTCCGGGGCGCTGCTCGGCGACGATCCCGCCTACGCGCCGGTCCGGACCGCCATGGACCTCGTGATCGTCGCGTTGTTCGGTGCGGTCGGGGCCGGCCTGGTCATCACCGTCGTGGAGGAGTCCCGGGAACGGCGGCGGGCGCTGGCGGTGCTTTCCGCGGTGGGCGCGCGGCGGCGCACCGTGGCCGGGTGGGTGCTGTGGCAGACGGCCATCCCGATGATCCTCGGGGTGCCGCTCGCCCTCGGGGCCGGCCTGGGGCTGGGAGCCGCCCTGCTCCGGGTGGCCGGCGTGGCTCCGACCGTTCCCTGGACGAACATCGTGGTGGTCTGCGCGACGGCGTTCGTCGTCGTCCTCGTCACGACGGCGGCCAGCCTCCCGGCGCTGGGCCGGCTCATGCGTCCCGACGGCCTGCGCGTCGGGTAGGCCCCCGCGTGCCGAGCGGACGTCCGCCACGCGGATCAGCGACTGGCGGGGAACGCGGCGGGCGGGGTCAGCGGCCTGCGCGGATCAGTGGCTGGCGTAGGCCGGGTCGAAGGCGTCGTAGGCCGCCTCGTAGGCCCGCCGGACGGCGCCGGACAGGCCCCGCAGGGCCGCGGAGCGGCGGCTGACCTCGGTCGCGGTGACCGCGGCGCCGTCGTCGCGGGCGGCGAGCTCCAGCAGTTCGGCGAGCCGCTCGGCGCGGGCGAGCAGGGCGTGCGCGTTCGGCGGGTAGCCCGGCCCCAGCCCGGGGCCGGGCTCGGGCTCGCCGCGGTCGCGCAGCAGGGCCAGCACCTCCGGCCGGGCGCTGGCGATGTCGAGGTCCACCAGCGCCGCCGTGGTCTGCCTGATCGCGACCGACAGCTCGTGGTCGGCGGCGCGCAGCCCGGCGGGTGGCGGTGGAACCCGGCCGGCCCGCAGCACCCGCCAGTGCACGGACTCCAGGCCGCCCTCGACGGCCGGGCCGTGCACGATCACGGACGGCACGAGGACGAGCGGGGGCGTGGGCCCGATCACCACCAGCGCCTCGCCGGCGGTGAGCGCGTCCCTGTTCACGTCGGGCGGACCCGGCAGGCCGCTCACGTCACCGGGCACCGGGAGCACCAGGCGCATCCGTTCGGCTCCGGCGCGGCGCAGCGCTCCGAGGCCGAGGACCAGAGGTTCGTCACCGACGGTGTGCGGCGCACTGCCGCCCAGCGCCTCGTGAACCTGGGTGATGACGTCGTCGAGGCCGACGAGTCCGGCCAGCCAGGCGTTGCCCCAGCCGGCGAGGACGCCGGAGCGCGGGGAAGCGGGCAGGTCGGCAAGCACATGCCTACCGTAGGGAATTCACCGGCCAAACGCGGTACCGAGTCGCCGGAAACCGTGGTTTCGCGGACGCAAATCACGCCGCGGGGCGTGCGCGCGGCCCAGCAGCCAGGGGATCCCGATCGTGGCGACCCAGCGCAGGTGGTCCGCGGTTCCCGGCGGCGGGGGCACGTGCCGGGGGTCCGGCAGCTCGCCGACAGCCATCCCGGCCTCCCGCAGCTTCTCGGCGAAGGCCCCTGCGATAAGGCGATGTCCGTGCGGTCCCGGGTGCACCAGGTCGACGTCGAAGGTGGAGCGCCGGCGGACGGCCGGGTGCCGGCCGAGGTCCACGACGAGCACCCCGTCGTCGCGCGCGGCGGCGGCGTCGACCGCCGCGTTGAGATGTCCGACCCGCTCGGCGAGCAGCCGCTCGATCGGGCCGGGCAGCGGCAGCAGACCACCCGGATCGGGCAGCCGCGCGGTCAGCACGACAATGCCGTCGGTGCGCAGCCGGCCGATGCTCCACACCATGTCCTGGCGCAGCCGCAGCGGGTCGAAGGTCGGCTTGAAGACGTCGTTCATGCCGGCGACCACGCAGGCCAGCGCGGGCCGCAGCGCCAGGGCCACGGGGAGCTGGCGGACGCGGACGTCCCGGGCGGTCGCGCCCGTGCGGGCCAGGTTCTCGTAGTGGACGAGCCCGGGCGGGGCCAGCGCCGCCGCGAGCAGCGCCGCGAAGCCGCGGCCGGCCAGCGCCCCCGGCCCGCGGTCGCGGCCCATGCTGACTCCGTCGCCCAGGCCGGCGGTGAGGCTGTCGCCGAGCGCGACGAAGCCGAGGACGCCGTCCGGGCGGACCAGGCGGAGCGGGCGCGTCGGCGCGGTGCGCGGGTCGTCGTCCACGGCGGTGTCGTCCACGGCGGCGTCGTGGCGTCAGGCCGCGAGGGGGCCCGAGACCGGACCGGCCGCGGGAGCCGCGTCCACCGCGGGGGACGCGGCGGGCAGGTCGTGGCAGCGCAGGAACCCGTCGATGGTGGCGCTCCACGGGAACCGCTCGGCGCGGGCCCGGGCGGCGTCCCGTCGGCGGTCGGGGTCGATCGACAGCAGGTCGAGAGCGGCGTCGGCGAACGTGAACCCGGTTCCCGCGGCGCTCGTCCCGGCGGCCCCGTCGCCGGCGGGGTCGGCGACGAGCTCCGCGAGCGCGCTCGCGTGGTGGACGACCGGCGCCGTCCCGCTGGCCATCGCCTCCAGTGCGGCCAGGCCGAACGTCTCGATCGGGCCCGGGGCGAAGGCCAGATCGGCGGTCGCGAGCAGGCCGGCGAGGCGCCGCGGGTCGGCGACGAACCCGAGGAAGGCCACCGGCAGGCCCGCGGCGAGGCGTTCCAGGCGGGCGCGGCTGGCTCCGTCACCGGCGATGACGAGGCGTACCGGCACCCGGCGGCGCACCAGCTCGGCCACCGCGGCGAGCGCGATGTCGACCCGCTTCTCCGGGGAGAGCCGGGTCGCCGCGACGATCAGGATCTCCCGGTCCCGGGCGAACGCGCGGCGCAGCGTGCGGTCGTGGTTGGCCGGTTGGAAGCGGTCCAGCTCGACGCCGAGCGGGACCTGGCTCAGGTTCGGCGCGCCGATCCGGACGAACTCGGTGGCCGCCCACCCCGTCGTCGCGACCACGGTGTCGAAGCCCGCGGCGAGCGCCCGGTTCGACCGGTCGGCCGCGGCCCGGACCGGCAGCACCCCGCGCAGCGGAGCGGGCGTCCACAGGCCCAGCAGGCGGTCGAGCCGCTCGTGGCTGACCACGAGAGAGCGGACGCCCTGCCGGCGGGCCCACCGGCCGAGCGGGCGCAGCGTCGCGCGGTCGTGGATCTCGATCCGGTCGGCGCGCTCCCGCTCCATCACCGCGGCCACCCGCCACGGCTCGGCCAGCACCCGGTAGCCGGTGCCGGGCAGCAGCGGCGCGCGCAGGGTGATGATCCGCGCGTGTGCGGTGCGCTCCTCTCCGTCCGCGGCGCCCGGGACGATCTGCACCACCTCGTGGCCGGCCCCCGCGTACCCCGCGGCGAGGTGCCGCAGCGTCGTCCGGATGCCGCCCGACGCCGGCGCGACGAAACTCGCCGCCTGCACGATCCTCATCCTGGCCACCCGTCGGTCGTCGCGGTCGTCGCGGTCGTCACGGCGAGCGCCGGCACCGCGGTCATCGGTGTCATCGCCGTCCACGCGGGGCGCGCGGCCTCCGCCGGTCCGGCGATCCGCGTGCCGCCGGGCCCGCGGCGGGCCCGGGTGAGCCGGGTGGGCAGGCGGTGGCGCCGCCCGGCCGCGGGCTGCGCGGTGCCCAGCACGTCCCGGTAGTGCCCGAGCAGCTCGTCGCCGATGGCGTACCAGTCGCAGCCGGCCACCGAGGCGCGCGCCGCGCTCGCCAGCCGGGCCCGCAGCTCGCCGTCCTCGACCAGCCGGGTGACCTCGCGGCGCAGTGCGTGCGGGTCGCCGGGCGTGTAGTGCAGGCCGGTCCGCTCGTGCTCGATGACGTCGAGCAGCCCCCCGGCCGCCGGCCCCACGACCGCGACCCCGCTGGCCTTCGCCTCCTGCGCCGCCTGGCAGAACGTCTCATGCGTGCCGGTGTGGACGAAGACGTCCAGGCTGGCGACGGCGGCCGACAGGTCGGCGCCGGTGCGGAAGCCCAGGAACGCCGCCCCGGGCAGCGCCCTCGTCAGCGCCGGCCGGCAGGGCCCGTCGCCGACGACGACGAGTCGCGCCCCCGGCAGGTCGGCGATGCCGGCGAGCAGCTCGACGCGCTTCTCCCGGGCGAGCCGTCCCACATACCCGACGAGGACCTCGCCGCGCGGCGCCAGGGCGGCCCGCAGCCGCTCGTCGCGGTGATCGGGGTGGAAGCGCTCGAGGTCGACGCCCCGGCTCCAGCGGGCGACCCGCTGCACGCCCTCGGCGAGCAGGGTGTCCACCGCGTCCCAGGACGGCGCCAGTGTGCGGGCGGCGAGGCGGTGCACGCTGGCCAGCCAGCGCCAGATCGTCCGCTCGGCCGCGGAGAGCCCGTAGCGGGTCGCGAACGCCGCGATGTCGGTCTGGTAGACGGCGATGCTCGGTACGCCCAGCCGGCGCGCGGCGTACGCGGCCTGGGCGCCCAGGCCGGCCGGGGCGGCAAGGTGGACGATGTCCGGGCGGAACTCGCGTAGCGCCGCGGCCAGCCCCGGCCACGGCGTCGCGAAGCGGAACTCGGGGTAGCCGGGCATCGGCGCTGACGGGCTCCACAGCACCGGGGCCCCGGCGTAGCTGCGCGGGGCGGTCCGGCGGGCGGCCGGAGCCGGCGCCGGGGCGACGACGAGCGCCTCGTGACCGGTGTCGCGCAGATGCTCCAGCACCCGGCACACCGAGTTCGTCACGCCGTCGACCTGGGGTAGAAACGACTCACTGACCACGGCGACTCGCACACGAGCACGGTGGCAGCGACCAGCGCCCAGGCGAGGACCATCATCCGTCCACCGCGTAAACATTCGGACACAGGTTGGTGGGGTGGGAACTCTTCCAGGTGTCGGATCTCGCGACGGGGATCGTTGTTCCGTCCGCGCCCGCGTGGGCAGGATGTCGTCAGGAGGGGACGACCGTCCCGCTCCGGATCCTCGGCGATGGGCGTTGAGCGGGCCATGGACGTCGTGAGCGGGCAGTGGGCACTGTGAGCGGGCGATCGGTGTGAGGTGGCGGCGGGCCGAGCCCGTGCTGATCACCTCGGCGGAGGAGGCCCGGCCGGCGGAGATCCGGCGCCGGGAGCAGCGCTACATCCTGACGATGCTGGTCCGGGTGGTCTGCTTCGTGCTGGCCGTCGTCGTGTTCACCGGGTGGCTGCGGCTCGTCGCCGTGGGCCTCGCCATCATCCTTCCGTGGATCGCGGTCGTCATCGCCAACGGCGGCCCGGCGCGCTCGGACCGCCGGCAGGCCGGCTTCGCCCCGAAGACCACCGCGGGCGACGAGCCCCGCGCCCTCGCCGCGGGCGGCCACCGGATCGTCGACGCCGACGTGCTGGACGGTGACCTCGTCGACGGCGGCTTCCAGGACGGCAAGGCCGCCGACGCCGAGGTCGTGGACGGCGAGGTTGTCAACGGCCGGATCGTCGACGGTGAGGCCCGGCCGGGCCGCTAGCCTGGCCGGTGTGCTTCCGCTCGCGGGTGTGACCGTCGTCAGCCTGGAGCATGCCGTGGCGCTGCCGTTCGCGACCCGGCACCTGGCCGAGCTGGGCGCCCGGGTGATCAAGGTGGAGCGCCCGGGGCAGGGGGACTTCGCGCGCGACTACGACCGCGCGGTGCGCGGCGGGATGTCGGCCCACTTCTCCTGGCTGAACCGTTCCAAGGACTCGCTGACCCTCGACCTGAAGGTGCCCCGCGCCCGGGCCGTGCTCGATCGTCTCATCGAGCGGGCCGACGTCGTCGCGCAGAATCTCGGGCCGGGAGCCGCGGCGCGGCTGGGCCTCGACGCGGCCACGCTCGTCGCCCGCCGTCCCGAGCTCGTCGCGGTGGACCTGTCCGGCTACGGCCCGAGTGGCCCCTACCGCGGGCGGAAGGCCTACGACATGCTTGTCCAGGCCGAGGCGGGCCTGATCGCCGTCACCGGCACCCCGGACCATCCCGCCAAGGCCGGGTTCGCCGCCGGTGACGTCGCCGCGGGCAGCTACGTGATCCAGGGTGTGCTCTCCGCGCTGCTGCGCCGGGAGCGGTCGGGCGCCGGCGCCGTGCTGGAGATCGCCATGCTCGACGCCCTCACCGAATGGATGGGCTACCCGGTGCAGACCGTCGAGCACACCGGGGTCGAGCTGGCCCGGTCCGGGATCGGCCACCAGTCGATCGCGCCGTACGAGGCCTTCCGGACGGCGGACGGCGACGACGTGCTCATCGGCGTCCAGAACGACGGAGAGTGGGCGCGGCTCGCCCGGGGCCCGCTGAGCCGCCCCGAACTGGCGGACGACCCCGACTTCGCGACGAACCAGGCCCGGGTGCGGAACCGGGAGCGCACCGACGCCGTGGTCGCCGCTGTCGTCGCCACCCTGGGCACGGCCGAGCTGGAGGCGGGCCTTGCCGCGGCCGGGGTGGCGTACGCCCGGGTGAGCACCGTCGCCGGCGTGCTCGCCCACCCCCAGCTCGCCGCCCGCGGGCGCTGGGTCGAGGTCGGCTCGCCGGTCGGCCCGGTGCGCCAGACCCGGCCGGTGGTCGAGTTCCCCGGGGAGGACGCCCGTCTTGGCCCGGTGCCCGCGCTCGGCGAGCACACCGACCGCATCCTCGGCGAACTCGGCCTCGACCCGACCGAGATCGCCGACCTGCGCGCCGTCGGCGCGATCTGACGCCGGACCCCGGAGCGCGATCTGACGCCGGACCCCGGAGACAGACCCGGGGCGGACGAGAAGCGTGCCCCGCCTCCCGCCGGCGCGCCTTCTGGCACGCTCGGGCGGCATGAGCTGCGTCAGCCTGACGACCGACTACGGCCTGCTGGACGGTTTCGTCGCCGCGTGCCACGGCGTCCTGCTCCGGCTGGCCCCGGGGGTGCCGATCGTGGACGTGACCCACCTCGTGCCGCGCGGGGACGTCCGGCGCGGGGCCGCGGTCCTCGCTTCCACGGTGCGGCATCTGCCGCGTGGGGTCCACGTCGCCGTGGTCGATCCGGGGGTCGGCACCTCCCGGCGGGCGCTCGCCGCGCGCACGCCCGGTGGGTTCGTGGTCGGCCCCGACAACGGGCTGCTCGTGCCCGCCGCAGAGGCCCTGGGCGGGCTGCTGGCGGCGGTGGACCTCACCATGCCCGAGGACATCCCGGCGACCTTCCACGGCCGGGACGTCTTCGCGCCGGCGGCGGCCGCGCTGGCCACCGGCCGCCCCCTGGACGCGCTGGGCGAGCGGATCGATCCCGCGTCCGTGGTGCGGCTGCCCGAGCCGTTCGCCCGCGTGCTGCGCGGGCCCGCCGGGTCCCGGCTGGAGGCGGATGTCCTGACCGTGGACGGCTTCGGCAACGTGGCACTGGCCGCGGCGGCGGAGCTGCTCACCCAGGCCGGCCTGCGGCCCGGCGACCGGGTCCGGCTGACCGCCGAGCGGGCCCGGCCGTCCGTCGACCGGGTTCCGCCGACCGGCGGGCAGATCCGGCCGTCCGGCGAGCGGCGAGCCGTGGGGGAGCCCGAGCCCGAGCTCGTGCCTGGGCCGGCGGGGCCGGTGGAGCTCGCCGTCGGCGTCACCTTCGGCTCCGTCGAGCCCGGGGAGCTGGTGCTCTACCTGGATTCGGGCGGTCTGGTCGCGGTGGCCCGCCGGGACGGCGACGCGGCGCGCAGCCTGCGGCTGGTACCCGGGGACAGGGTGATCATCACCCCGGCCTGAGCCCGCCGGCTTGACGGCGGAAGCGGAGGCCGGCCGGCTCAGGCGAAGCCGGCCGGCTCAGCGGGAACAGGGCGGCTCAGCAGAAGCCGGGCGTGCCGTACCAGGCGGCGGGGGCCTCCGGGACGTCGTCGCGCCGCACCGTGCCCTCGATCCGCCCGTAGGGACGGTCCGCGGCCAGGTAGACGGTGTTCGGGTTGTCCAGGCCGAACGGTTCCAGGTCGACCAGGAAATGGTGCTTGTTCGGCATCGACATGCGAATCTCGGCGACTTCCGGGAAAGCGGTGAGGACGGCCTCGCCCATCTGGTGCAGGGTCTGCTGCAGCGCGAGGCTGTGCTCGGCCGCGAAGGTCTCGACGAGCGCGCGCGGTATCCCGGCGGCGAGACGCGCGAAGTCGGCGCCGGACATGCCGTCCGCGTCCAGGTAACGCCACCGCGCTGTGACCTCGGTGGCGAGGATTCGATCGGACGTCTCGGCCAGGGTGGTGTACCGGTCGCGCGGGAATCCGTGGAACTCCGAGCCGGTTGACCTGAGAACGACCAGCCCGGCGAGTCCGGACACGGCGTGGACGGCGTCCGCCTCCACCGTGACCACGGTCGTTCGTGTTCCGCGTCCCGACCGGACGAAGGAGTGGTCGTGTTCCCGCCCGTCGACCGTGATCCGTTCCCACTCGTGCTGCTCGATCTCGATCCGCGCCCCGGTGATCCAGTCGGCGGTGGTCGTGAAATGCCGTCCCAGCCGGCTCGCGAACTGTTCGATCTCGCCTACGCCGCCTTCCCGGGCGAAGGCGTACACGACGTTCTTCTGGGTGTCGGTGGTGAGAACGTGGCTGTTGTCGCCGCGGGTGTGGGCGGCGGTGAAGTCGCCGCGCAGCGCGGTGGAGACCGTCAGGTCGGTGATCCGGTGCGCCGGTGTGGACCGGTCCACGTGGACGAGCCGTACCTCGGCCTTGCCGTACTGGTTCGGTCCGAGAACGATGGCCATGAGCACCTTCCGTGATCGAGCGGGGCGGGCCGGCCGGGGCCGTGGCGCACCGGCCGTGGCGGTGCCACGGCCCGGCCCCGACCGCCGGACGCCCCATTCTGGTGCGACCGCGGGTGCGGTTCGGTTGGGGGACCGTTTCGGCGCCGTTTCCCGATCGGGCGCGGCTGATCTCTCCCGGGTGGGCCCGCCGTCCCGGCGGATGGCAGCCGTGGAGCGCGCGTTCGGGCGCCGGCCGGTGGGCCGGTGCCGGCGTATCCGTCGCATGGCACGAAAGGCTGGCTTCGTTCCGTGATTTTTGTGGCACTTATCGTTGCCATCGCTGTCTGATTACCGACAATGTGGCGGTGAGGGGCTTCCGTGCCGGGCCCGGTGCAGCCTTGGCGCGCAACGTCGGATAAGAGTCGTGCGTCGGATCAACCGGCGTGGGAGGGGTTTATGGCAGCTAGCCGGAGAGTGTCGCTCTCCGCAGTCGAAGTATTGACGAAAAGTAGTTGTCCGGCGAGTGCGGTGGGGTTTTCCCGTGATCGACGGGACGTGGTTCTGGGCTGTGGGTACGGTCCGCTCGTGAGTGGTCGAGCGAGCGCACATTCTGCTTCCAAGACGTCGCTTTCCGTGGTGACATCGCGTTTCGTCATCCCCGCACTCCGCGCGGTGTCCGCAGGTCACGGCGGCCCGCTGTCCGGCAAGCCACGAACCGGCGCGATGCGTTGCCCCGCCTCACCGGTTCGGTCTTCGGAAGTAGGCCACGCATGTCCCGCTCGATGATGAGCTTGATACGCGCGCCCCGAGGCGCCGTTCCGTCCGGTTCCGGTTCTGATCAGGATCGGGCCTCCGACCGGAGGTGCTCGCCCGCCACCCGCCGTCCGCTGGTCCGGCGCCGGTCGGAGGCCGTGCGGCCCGCCGGGATCATCCGGTCGCGGCTCGCCGCGGCCTCCGGCGTGCTCGCCGCGGCCGTGGTCCTGGCTTCCTGCTCCTCCGGGGGCGGCGGGGGCGCCGGCCCGGCCCAGAACGAGCCACCGCGCCCGGCCGTGCCGACCGTGACGGTGACCCCGGCCGACGGCGCTGCCGGCATCGCGCTCACCGAGTCGATCGTGTTGAAGAGCAACGCGCCGCTGGCGTCGGTGACCGTGGCCCGCGGCGCGAGCCCGACGGAGAAGACCGACCCCGGCACGCTGGAGGGGACCTTCTCCGCCGACCGCCGGACCTGGACGTCCGCGGGTGGGTTGTTCTCCGACACCCGCTACGACATCCAGGCGGCCACCGCGCCGGTCCAGGGGCTGGACGGCACCAGGAACATCACGTCGAGCTTCACCACCGGCGTCCCGGACAAGGCGTTCAAGGTGTCGTGGGAGCCGGTCGCCGGTCAGACCGTCGGGGTCGGCGCCCCGATCAGCCTGACCTTCAGCGCTCCGGTCAAGGACCGCGCGGCGGTGCAGAGCCGCCTGGCGGTGAACGCCGACCCGCCGGTCCTCGGCGCCTGGAACTGGATGTCGGACCGGATGGCCGTGTGGCGCCCGCAGCAGTACTGGGCGCCCGGGACGAAGGTGCACGTGGAGGCCAACCTCGCGGGCTTCGACTCCGGCACCGGCTGGATCGGGGTCAAGGACCGCTCGATGGACTTCGCGATCGGGGCCGCCCAGATCAGCAAGGTCGACGCGGCCACCCACGTGATGCAGGTGTTCCAGAACGACCAGCTCGTGCGGACCATGCCGATCAGCGGTGGCAAGCCCGGGTTCCTGACCATGGAGGGCCCGCACAACGTGCTGGGCAAGGCCCCGATGGTGATCATGGACTCGGCGACGGTCGGCGTGCCGAAGGGCCACCCGGAGTACTACTACGAAGAGGTGCAGTGGGCCGTCCACTACACCAGCGGTGGGCAGTACGTGCACTCCGCTCCGTGGTCAGTGGCGTCGCAGGGCCGGGCGAACGTCTCGCACGGGTGCGTGAACGCCTCCCCGGCGGACGCGCAGTGGTTCTACAACTTCAGTCAGTTCGGCGACATCATCGACATCAGCAACACCGGTCGCCCGGCGGATACCCGGCAGCTCGGCACTGAGTGGTCCGTCCCGTGGGACATCTGGAAGGCGGGCCGCGCGCGGCCCGTTGAGCAGCCCGCGGCCCGCGGTGCGCTGGCGGGCGCTGCGCCCGGCGCGGGGCTGCCCGCCGGGCGGACCTGACCGGCAGCCGCCCCCGCACCGCGGGGGGGGGCCCCCGGAGGACCGACGCCGGGCCCACCCGCCCTCGTCGTTCGAGATCTGCCGTCCGTGATTGGCTGGACGGCGCAAGCTGGACGGGGTGACGATGGCGGACGGACCGGAAGTCGAGGCGTGGTGGATCGGACGAACCGGGACAGTCGTGCGGAACGGGAAGCTCCAACGGACCCGGACAGTCACGCGGCCCGCGTGGATGAAGCGGACCGTGCCGGCCTGCCGGAGGAGAACGATCTGACGATTCCGAGCGACGGGGCGGCTCGGAGTGGCGGGGCCGCTACCGCCGGCGGGGTGGCGCGGAGCGACGGGACGGATCGGATGGACCGGGGGGAGCGGGTGGACCGGGAACGTCGCGCGGAGGCGCCGGCGGGCCTGCCGACGCCTCCGGGGACAGGCCGGTTCCGCAACCCGGCGACCGGCCTGCCCAGGCTGTGGGTCGAGGCCGTCGTCCTGGTGGGGCTCTACTACGTCTACACGGCCACCCGTGGCGTGGCGGGCTCGTCGGTCGGCGCCGCGACCGACATGGGCTGGGACATCCTCCGCCTGCAGCAGCACCTGCACCTCGACATCGAGCTCAGCCTCAACCGGTGGCTGCAGAGCATCCCGCCGCTGGCGGTCGCCTCCTGCTACTACTACTCGACCCTGCACTTCGTCGTCACGCCGGCGCTGCTGGTCTGGATGTACCGTCGCCACCCCGGCCGCTACATCCGGGCCCGGTGGGCCCTGGTCTTCACCACCCTGATCTCGCTGTGCGGCTTCTTCCTGTTCCCCACCGCCCCGCCCCGGCTCCTGCCTGGCACCTCGTATGTCGACACGATGTCGCACTTCGAGGGATGGGGATGGTGGAGCGGCGGCGCCAGCGCCGCTCCGAACGGCCTCGAGGGGCTGGCCAACCAGTACGCGGCCATGCCCTCGCTGCACTGCGCGTGGGCGCTGTGGTGCGGCTTCATGCTGGCCCGTTTCGCCCGCACACCCCTCGTTCGAATGATCGGCTGTCTCTATCCCGCTGCGACCGTGTTCGTCGTGATGGCAACCTCGAACCACTACATCCTGGACGCCGTCGCCGGCTGGGCGGTGCTCGGCGTGAGCACGCTGCTCTCGCTGGCCATCACCGCCCGCGGCCGACGCCGGCCGGCTGAGGCTCCGCCGACTCCCGCTCCGGCCACCGCCGCGGTGCACCGGCCTGCCGCGGTGCATCTGCCCGCCGTGGCGAAGACGGCGACGGTCGACGTGGCGACCGCCGACAGGGCCGCCGCCGACAGGGCCGCCGACAGGGCCGCCGGGACCAAGGTGGCCGGGCGCCCGGGCCTGGAGCCTGACGTGGGCCAGGCCTCGGGCTGACCGGGAGCCTGGCTCAAGGCTGGTGGCTGGGGGTCGGCGGCCCGCCGGGCCGCGGGTAGGCCCTGCGGGCGGGTGGCGTTCCGTGGCCGTCCGATCGGTAGTTTTTTCGCTGCCTTCCCCCGGTGCGTTCCCGATGTCGGGGATGTGCGAAAGTTGCTTTGCGCTGCGATGATCCGCGTCGCCGGCCGGGTTGCCGGGCGTCTGGCCGGGTCGGCGCCGCGCCCCGGGCGGGCTCCTCGTGATCCTGCTCGGCACGGCTACAGATCATCCCGCACGACAGTCCCGTCCGACAGGCCTGTTCCACCGTCCCGTTCGACATCGAGCACGGAGCATCCATGTCCTCGCCCGCGGTGGCGTTCCCGCGGCGCCCCCGTCTGGTGGCGTTCGCCGTCTCGTTGATCATCGCCTGGCTGCTGCTCGGGCTGGGGGCGCTCTGGCTGCGGCGCGGGCCGATCGAGAATGACCTGACCGGCCGGGCGGCGGACGCCGTCCGCTCCGCGGGCGCCACCCAGGTGCGGGTCAGCGCCGAGGGCCGGGAGATCGTGCTGCACGGCCGCTTCGACAGCGCCGAGGACGCCCGCCGGGCGGCGGCGGCGGCCGCCGTCTCGGGCAGCAGCTCCGTCCGGCTGGCCGCGGACGCCGTCATCGCCTCGGAGCCGGCGCAGCCCCTCGTGGTCGGGGTGGAGCAGCGCGCCGGCCGGGCGCCGGCCGGGGTGGTGCTGAGTGCGACCGTGCCGGACAGTGCGACCCGGGCCGCCCTGCTGGGCGCGGCGGCGGACGCCGCCGGCGGCGTCGTCTCCGCGACGGTCACGGTCGACCCGCGGGTCGCGACGCCGGCCGTGGAGGCGTTCGGTGACGTGGCGAGGGCGTTGGACACCGGGCCGGGCGTCCGCTCGGTGACGATCGACGGCTCGTCGGTCGTGCTGTGGGGGAGCGCCCCCGACGACGCGGCACGGGCGTCGATCGGGGCGGCGGTCCTGGCCGCGGCCCGGCAGTCGATCCCTGGCGCGTCCCTGGAGAACCGGCTTGCCGTCGGCTCGGGCGCGACCGTGGCCCTCGACCCGGCGACGGGCGAGATCCTCCGGCCGGCCGCGCCGGCCCCGGCCACCGCGCCACGGTCGGCGCCGACCCCGGCCCCGGCGACCGCGCCGGCGCCCGGCACGACCGGCGGCGCCGGGCGGGCCGCCGCTGGCAGCGCGGACAGCACCCGGGCGGCGCTGCGGGCGGCGCTCGACGGCACTGCCCTCACCTTCCCGGTGGGTGACACCGTCCTCGGCGCCTCGACGCGCTCCGGTCTGGACAAGGTGGCCCGCGCGTTGCTGCCCGGTGACCTGACGGTGATCGTCGGCGGGCACACCGACAGCACCGGTCCGCGGGCCCTCAACCAGGCGCTCTCGATCGACCGGGCCCGCGTCGCGCGCGAGTACCTGGTGATGCGGGGGGTTCCCGCGGAGCGGATCCGTGCGGCCGGCTTCGGCCCGGATCAGCCGATCGCGGACAACGCGAGCACGTCCGGCCGCGCGGCGAACCGCCGGGTCGACGTGACACCGGTCGCCGACTGACTCCTCCGAGCACCGAACACCGAGGACGTCCGAGCCCGCGTCTGGCGAACGTCCGCAACCGCTGTCCACCGGAGGTCCGGTAGGTGTCCAGCGGAGGTCCTGCGAGCGTCCGCCGGGGCTCCGGCGAGCGCCCGGTGACGAACAAAGTTGGACGTATCGCCTCATATCGGGACGTCGACTGTTCGTGAACCGATGCCGTCCCGGCGGGTTGGTGGGGCCGGGCGTGGTAGGTAGTGCCGTATGGGCGACTCAAGTATGGGGCTACACGAGCCGGCGGACGCGCTCACGCCCGGCGTCGTCGATCGCCACCGGGCGATCACGTCGCTGATGGAAGAGCTGGAAGCGGTCGACTGGTACGACCAACGGGTGCAGGCGGCCACGGATCCGGAGCTGGCCGCGGTGCTGGCGCACAACCGGGACGAGGAGAAGGAACACGCGGCGATGACGCTGGAGTGGCTGCGTCGCCGCGACCCCGTCCTCGATTCGCAGCTGCGCACGTATCTGTTCACCTCGGTCCCGGTCACGGAGGTCGAGGAAGAGGCGATGAGCGACGAGGGACCCGACGGCGACGCGGCCGCGCGCGCCACGGAGCCGGTGGACGGCTCGCTGGGGATCGGTAGCCTGAAAGGTGTGAGCGAGTGAACCATCTTCTGCGTGGGCATGCGCCCCTGAGCGAGGAAGCCTGGAAGGCCGTCGACGAGGAGGCCCGTTCCCGCCTCACGACCAACCTCGCCGCCCGCAAGCTCATCGACTTCGCCGGACCGCACGGGTGGGCGTACTCGGCCACGCCGATCGGCCGGGTGACGGCGCTGCAGGCGCCGCCGGGGGAGGGCGTGCGTGCCCGGCTGCGCCGGGTCCTGCCCGTGATGGAGCTGCGGGCGGCGTTCTCCATCGACCGCGGCGAGCTGGACGCGATCGACCGCGGCGCGGACGACATCGACCTGTCGGCGCTGGAGGAGGCGGCCCGCCGGGTCGCCACGACCGAGAACTCCGTCGTCTTCCACGGCTACGCCGAGGCGGGGATCATCGGCATCACCGAGGCGTCGTCCCACCCGGTGCTTGAGCTGGGGGCCGACACCGACAGCTACCCGCGCACGGTCGCCAAGGCGGTCGCCCTGCTGCGCCGGGCGGGTATCGGTGGGCCGTACGGGCTGGCCATCGACCCGGACGGCTACACCGCGATCCTGGAGGCCACCGAGCACGGCGGCTATCTGCTGCTCAACCATCTCAAGCAGATCCTCGACGGCCCTGTGGTGCGGGCTCCGGGGGTGCGCGGCGCGGTGGTGCTGAGCCAGCGGGGCGGTGACTTCATCCTCGAGTCGGGCCAGGACCTCTCCGTCGGCTACTCCTCGCACACCGCCGAGGAGGTCGAGCTGTACCTGGAGCAGAGCTTCAGCTTCCGGGTCACCGAGCCCGACGCGGCGGTCGCGCTGGTGTCGAGCACGGACCGTCCGGCCAGCCAGGCCTGAGTCGCCAGGCCTCGACGGTGGCCGCTGGTTGTGCGCAGCGTTCGCGTGATGGCGAATCGCGTGCCCGGCGGTCACTGTCGGTCCCGCTTGCTAGCGGTAGGTGTGTGAAGTAGGTAAGGCTCTCTTGCGTCCGGTGCCCGTTCCGTGGCACTCTATCGATAAGGGAAGCCTTAGCTAAGCCTGATCCTTGGCGCGACGGAGTTTCCCGGAACGGCGAAGAAACGTTTGCCGGCGGCTCCGACGCCGGCCAGTCCGGGCGTGGTGAGGTGCGGTGCTGGTCTGCTCATGCTTTGCTGTCTCCGACCGGACGCTACGGAGCGTCATCGCGTCGGGCGCCTATGACGCTGACGAGATCGGTGCGAGGTGCGACGCCGGCACGGGATGCGGCGGATGTCTCGAGGAGATCGACGAGCTGCTCGACGAGGCGATGTCGCGTCGGCGGTGTCCGGTTGCCAGATCAGCCTAGTGACCCACCGGGGCCTTCTGGGATGTGATCTCGGTGGCCCGGAGTGGATCTCCGCCGCCGGCCGCAGGGCCTCCCGCACCACTCGCGAGCTTGCGTCGCGGAGTGGTCGGGTTCGTCTGCCGCGCCGGTGACGACATCGCTGCCGGACGTCGGCCGAGTCGTCCCGGGGGCGGCTCCGGGCGACCCTCGCGGAGGTAACCGGCGGTGCGTGGCGACGAACAGATCGTCGAGAGCCTGAACGCTGTTCTGACGAACGAGCTGACCGCGATCAACCAGTACTTTCTGCATTCGAGAATGCAGCGTAACTGGGGATATCGGTACATATCAGAGCGTTACTACCACGAGTCGATCGATGAGATGAAGCATGCGGACAAGCTCATCCACCGCGTGCTCTACCTGGGCGGACTGCCCAATCTCCAGCGGCTGCACACGCTGCGTATTGGTGAGACCGTGCCCGAGCAGCTGGGGCTCGACCGCACCCACGAGACGAACGCGGTCGACACGCTGCGCGAGGCGATCGTGCTGAGCCGCACGAAGAACGACATCGGCTCGGCCGTGCTCCTGGAAGAGATCCTCACCTCCGAAGAGGAGCACATCGACTGGCTCGACTCCCAGCTTGAGCTCATTTCCCAGCTCGGCGCGACCGAGTACCTCTCCCAGCAGATCCGCGAGGACTGAGCCGGGCCGGACGGTGACGGACAGGAGGCGGGGCGCGGCGTACGGCCGATGAACGGTACGCCACAATGCCCCGGACCACACCTGTGTGCGTCCGTGGGGGCGGCCGCGCGGGTAGGCCACCTGCATCGAGGACGGCGAGATGAGCGACAAGGGTGGAGCCCAGCCGACGGAGACCGACGAGTCTCACGCCGTGCCCGGCCCCCGGGACGACGACCACTCGGGTGGCACGGCGGCCTCCGGGCCGGCCGCGCCCGCCGAGGGGCCGGCCGACAAGGCCGCGGCCGACACCGCGGCGCCCGACAGCACGGCGCCCGATGCGGCCGGTCCCGCCGCGGTGAGCGCGGCGGACAAGCCCACGCCGCCCGAACCCACGCCGGCCACCCCTGCGGCGTCCACGCCCGTGCCGGCGTCGGATCTGCCGGCCGGGGCCGTCGCGGCGGTGGCCACCGTCGACGGAACCGGCGGTGGCCGCGCGCGGCGGCCGCGGATTCTCTACCTGTTCGCGGGCCTGGCGGTGCTCTGGCTGCTGCTGGGCATGTTCGGCGGCCAGTACCAGGCCAAGCTCGCCGAGGTGCAGAAGAACGACAACGCCGCGTTCCTGCCCGGGTCGGCCGAGTCGACCCGGGTGGCGGACGAGTCGGAGAAGTTCCGGTCCGTCCAGACGCTGCCGGGATTCATCGTCTACCAGCGCGAGAGCGGCCTGACCGCCGCCGACAAGGCCAAGATCGCCGCGGACGCCGAGGCGTTCCGCGCCGTCCCGGGCGTCGACCCGGACCAGTCCGCCGATCCCCAGTTCTCCACCGACGGTACCGCCGCCAACGTCTCCGTCCCGCTCGTCGGCAAGAAGGGCGACGTCGAGGTCACCGGCGACGAGCTGGTCGACGTCGAGAACGCGGTCGTCGACATCGCGAAGAAGGACGTCCCCGACGGCCTGACCGTGCACAGCGCGGGGCCTGGTGGCCTGCTGGTGGCGTTCATCGAGGCGTTCGAGGGCATCGACGGCGTGTTGCTGCTCGCCGCCGGCCTGGTCGTGATCGTGATCCTGCTTGTGGTCTACCGGAGCCCGGTGCTGTGGTTCTTCCCGCTCTTCAGCTCGGTGCTGGCCCTCGGGGTCTCGGTCCTGATCATCTACCCGCTGGCCAAGCATGACGTGCTCACGCTCAACGGGCAGAGCCAGGGCATCCTGTTCGTCCTGGTGATCGGCGCCGGCACCGACTACGCGCTGCTGCTGGTCAGCCGGTACCGAGAAGAGCTGCACACCCACGCCAGCCGAGTGGAGGCGATGATCACCGCGTGGCGCGGTGCGGCGCCGGCCATCGCGGCGTCGGCCGTCACGGTCGTGCTCGGCCTGCTGTGCCTGTACCTGGGCGAGCTGAACTCGAACAAGAGCCTCGGGCCGGTCACCGCGATCGGCATCGCCTGCACCGCGCTGGTGATGTTGACCTTCCTGCCGGTGTTCCTGGTGCTGTGCGGCCGGTGGGTGTTCTGGCCGCGCATCCCCCACTTCGACCAGCAGGCCGACCTGGCCAGCCACGGCGTGTGGGCGCGCTTCGCCGGCGGGCTGGTGCGCCGGCCGCGGATGGCCTGGGTCTCCACCGCGATCGTCCTGCTGGCCTGCGCCGGCGCGATGACGACGCTCAAGGTCGACGGCCTGTCGACGACCGACAGCTTCACCAACGACCCCGACGCGATCCTCGGCCAGGAGATCTTCGACGCGCACTTCAGTCAGGGCTCCGGCGCGCCGGCGGTGATCACCGCCAACGTTGACCGCAAGGACGAGGTCATCGCCGCCGCCGAGAAGGTCCCGGGGGTGTCCACCGACCCCGGGGCGGTGTGCGTCCAGATCGACTACGCCAAGGTGGCCCGCGCGATCGCCACGGGCAGCCCGCAGCTGCGGCCCGGGGCGGACGGCTGCCTGCCCGCCAGCCTCCAGGTCTCCGAGGTCGACGGGCGGATCGCCGTTGAGGCGACGATCACCCACCGTTACGACACGCCCGAGGCCTACGACACGGTCAAGGCGCTACGGGCCGCGCTGCACCCGATCGCGGGCGCCGACGCCCTGGTCGGCGGGCAGTCGGCGATCAACTACGACACCCAGCAGGCGTCCGCGCACGACCGGAACCTGATCATCCCGATCGTGCTGGTCGTCATCCTGATCGTGCTCGGGGTGCTGCTGCGGGCGCTCGTCGCGCCGCTGCTGCTGATCGCCACCGTGGTGCTGTCGTTCGCTGCCACGCTCGGCGTGAGCGCGCTGGTGTTCAACCACGTCTTCGGCTTCGCCAACGCCGACCCGGGCTTCCCGCTGTTCGCCTTCGTGTTCCTGGTCGCCCTCGGCATCGACTACAACATCTTCCTGATGACCCGGGTGCGGGAGGAGACCCTCGAGCATGGAACACGGTCCGGCATCGTCCGCGGGCTGTCCGTCACCGGCGGCGTGATCACCTCGGCGGGGGTCGTGCTGGCGGCGACCTTCGCCGTCCTCGGGGTGCTGCCGCTGGTCTTCCTCGCCGAGGTCGGGTTCGCGGTGGCCTTCGGCGTCCTCATGGACACGATCGTCGTCCGCTCCATCCTGGTGCCGGCGCTCAGCTACGACATCGGGAAGAAGATCTGGTGGCCGTCGAAGCTGGCGAAGTCGGCCGACTGACCCTCGCCGGCCGCCAGGGACGCTGGGTCGTCGCGGCGGCGGTGCTGGGCTCCGCACTGGCGTCGATCGACGCGACCGTCGTCGGCATCGCCCTGCCGGCGCTCGGGCGCGCGTTCGACGCCGACCTTGCCGCCCTGCAGTGGGTGGTCAACGGCTACGCGCTGGCGCTCGCCGGGCTGCTGCTCGTCGGCGGCTCGCTCGGCGACCGCTACGGGCGGCGGCGGGTCTTCGCGGTCGGCGTGGTCTGGTTCGCGCTGATGTCCCTGGTGTGTGGGCTGGCACCGAACGTGGAGATCCTCGTCGCCGCCCGGGCGCTGCAGGGCGTCGGCGCGGCCCTGCTCACCCCGGCCAGCCTGGCGATCCTGCAGGCGTCGTTCGACGAGGCCGACCGAGGCCGGGCGATCGGCGCGTGGACGGGGCTCGGCGGGGTGGCCACGGCCGCCGGACCCTTCCTCGGCGGCTGGCTCATCGAGGCGTTCTCCTGGCGGCTGATCTTCCTGATCAACCTGCCGCTGGCCGCGGTCGTGGTCGTGGTCGCGGTGCGCCACGTCCCCGAGAGCCACAACCCCGACGTCCGCGGGCGGCCCGACCTGTTCGGCGGCGCCCTGGTGACCGCCGGTCTGGTCGGCGTCGTGTTCGCGCTCATCGACGGCCCGGCCAGCGGCTGGACGTCCGCCCCGGTGCTGGTCGGGCTGGTCGGCGGGGTCGCGCTGCTGGCCGGGTTCGTCGCCCGCGAACACCGGGCGGCCGACCCGGTGGTCCCGCTGGAGATGTTCGCCTCCCGGCAGTTCACGGCCGCGAACGCCGTCACCTTCCTGCAGTACGCGGCGCTGGGCGGGGCGCTGTTCCTGCTGCCGATTCAGCTCCAGCAGGTCAGCGGCTTCAGCCCGCTCGCCGCCGGGACGGCGCTGCTGCCCGTCACCGTGATGATGCTGCTGTTCTCCGCGCGGGCCGGCGCGCTGGCCACCCGGGTCGGGCCGCGGCTGCCGATGACGGTCGGCCCCGTCGTCGCCGGCGCCGGCCTGCTGCTGGTCACCCGGGCCGGCCCGGACGCCTTCTACCTCACGGACGTCCTGCCCGGCGCCGTCGTGCTGGGCCTCGGGCTCGCCACCTGCGTGGCCCCGTTGACGTCCACCACGCTCGCCGCGGTGCCGGCGCATCATGCCGGGGCGGCGTCGGCGGTGAACAACGACGTCGCGCGCACCGGCGGCCTGGTCGCCGTCGCCGTGCTGCCCGCCCTCGCCGGGCTGGGTGGCACCGCCTACCTCGACCCGGCCCTGTTCGACCGCGGGTTCCGCCGGGCGATGGTCATCTCGGCGCTGGTGTGCGCGGCCGGCGGCCTGGTCGCCGCGCTCGGCATCCGCAACCCGCGCCGGCCGGCCACCGAGCTGCCGGCGGCGGAGCGGGCGTCCGCGCGGATCGGGCGGCAGGCGGGGGAGCGGGTCTGCTGCCCACTGGACGCACCCGGCCTGCGGGCCACACCGGGCCCGGGGTCCCCCGCGGGCCCGCCCGCCGTCCCGGGCGGGCCCGCCGGCTGACCTCGGAGCTGACCTCGGAGTGGAATGCCGGCCGGCCCCGTGGTTGGCTCAGACCAATGGACGACACGAAGATCTTCGAGCGCATCGACTCCCTGGTGGCGGAGGAGCACGAGCTGCGCCAGCGGCGCACCCAGGGCCAGATCGACGCGGACGCCGAGTCCGACCGCCTGGCCGAGCTGGAGCAGACCCTCGACCAGTGCTGGGACCTGCTGCGCCGGCGCCGGGCGGCCCGCGCGGCCGGCGAGGATCCGGAGGAGGCCCGCGCCGGCTCGGGCAACCAGGTGGAGGGCTACCTCCAGTAGGCGGCCCGGCGGTCAGCCGTCCCTTCCGGAACGCCCGCACCTGCCGGGCGGACGAGCGGGGGTTGATCCTGCTGGCCATGTGAACCTCCTGTGTGCCGCACCGGACAGGCAGCCCGCCTGGTTACGGTGCCGTCCGTCGCGTTCGTCTGGCACTGAGGTTCGCGCCGATCACGCTAGGGCCGCGCTTTCCGGACGCTAAGGGGCCGTTAAGGCACCCGGCTCCCCGCCGCACCGTTCGGGCGGAGGAAGGCGACGGCGAGGAGCAGTCCGGCGACCATCAGGATGGCGCCGCCGATCCAGGTGAGGTGGTAGCCGGCGGTGAGGGCCTCCGCCGGCCCGGCGCCGCCGTCCGCCGCGTTCCCGGTGCGCCACGCCGCCAGCGTGGTCAGAACCGCCAGCCCCAGCGCCCCGCCGACCTGCAACGTGGTGTTGGCCAGGCCGGAGGCGAGCCCGGCGTCGTTCGGCGGCACCCCGGTCATGCTGAGCTGGGTGAGCGCCGGCAGCGTCAGGCCGCCCCCGCACCCCAGGACGACCGCGACCGGCAGCACGTCCGTCGCGTAGGCCGCGTCCGGGGCCAGGCGGGACAGCAGCCACAGGCCGAGGCCGAGCAGGACGAGACCGGGCAGCAGCACCAGGCCCGCGCCGAAGCGGTGGGCGAGCCGTCCCGAGAGCCCGAGCGAGAACGCGCCGATCGTCGCCGCGATGGGCAGGAACGCCAGGCCCGTCTCGGCCGGCCCGTAGCCGAGGACACGCTGCAGGAACAGCGCGAGCACGAACTGGAAGGCGAACAGCCCGCCGGCCATCAGCGTCTGGACGATGTTCGCGACGGTCAGCGGCCGGGAGGAGAACAGCCGTGGCGGCAGCAACGGGTGAGCCGCCGTCGCCTGGCGGGCGGCGAAGGCGGCCAGCAGGGCGAGGGCGAGTGCGCCGAGGCCGATGGTCCGGGCGGAGGCCCAGCCCGCGTCGGCGGTGCCGACGATCGTGTAGACGCCGAGCATGAGACCCGCGGTGACCAGCGCCGCCCCGGGAGCGTCCGCGCCGGCGCGCAGGCCGAGACCGCGCTCGGCGGGCAGCACCCGCAGCGACAGCACGACCGCGACCGCGCCGATCGGCACGTTCACGAAGAAGATCCAGTGCCAGGTCAGCGTCTCGACGAGCAGGCCGCCGGCGAGCAGGCCGATCGACGCCCCGGCGGCGCCGACGAAGCTGAACACCCCGATCGCCCGCGCCTGCTCCCGGGGCTCGGGGAAGGCCACCACGATCATCCCGAGCACCACCGACGAGGACAGCGCCCCGCCCACGCCCTGCACGAACCGTGCGGCGATCAGCATGCCCGCGCCGGTCGCCAGCCCGCAGAGCAGCGAGGCCACGGTGAACAGCACCAGCCCGGCGACGAAGACCCGCCGGCGGCCGACGAGATCCCCCACCCGGCCGGCGAGCAGCAGCAGACCACCGAAGGCGACCAGATAGGCGTTGACGACCCAGGCCAGACCGGACGTGGAGAAGCCCAGGTCGTCCTGGATGGTGGGCAGCGCCACGGTGACGATGGTGCCGTCCAGGATGACCATGAGCATCGACGCGCACAGCACGATCAGCGCGAGCAACCGGGAGCCGGCGGCAGGCGGGGCTCCCACGTCGGGATGCGGCGATGTCCGGCCGGCTGTGGCCGGACTCGCGTCCGCCCGGTCGGGAGCGTCTGACAGGTCCGGCACGGTCGGGTTCGTCGTCGTGCCCGCCGGTGATGACAGGGACTGGGACATGGACTCTCCTTGGGGCATTGTTTGTAACTGACGCCACGGGATGTTCCGGGGATCATGTTCTGTGACCATGCTGCGGGAGCGGCCGGACCAGCGGAAGAAGGCACTTTCATGTCCCAGCGGCACACGGATGTGACCGTGGAACGGCCACCGGCGGCCCACCCCCTGTCAGCGCGGCCCCTGCCAGCGCAGCCGCCGTCGGCGCAGCCGTCGCCGGCCGAGACCTGCGGCGAGCTCGCCCCGGCGCTTGTCGAGGCGTGCCCGATCATGGAGGTCCTCGACCAGGTCAGTGGCAAGTGGAGCATCGGCATCCTGGTCGCGGCCGCCCACGGTCCGGTTCGCTTCACCGAGCTGGAACGCACCGTCAACGGCATCAGCCGGCGGATGCTGACCCTCACCCTGCGTCGGCTCGAACGCGACGGCCTGCTCGTCCGGAAGGTCTACCCGACCGTCCCGCCGAAGGTGGAGTACACGGCGACGAGCGCCGCCCGCGAGCTGTTCGGCCCGCTGACCGCGCTCACCGAGTGGGCGGAACGTCACCGGACGACCATCGCCCAGGCCCGCCATGTCTACGACCTGGAGAACGCAGAGAAGGGGTCGGCCGCAGGCTGAGACGGCATCTTCCCTGGTAGATGGCCCCGACCGCACTCCGAGTCCCGCTTTCCGACCTGCGGCAGGCCACCTTCGTCCGGGTCCGCAGCTCTCGGTTCAGTTCCCGGAGCGACACGCGCCTCGTCATCGAGCGCGATCAGGCCCCACCGCTGACCATGCAAACGATGAGCTGGGACGAGAAAGCCCTGGAAGGTTGCTGCGGTCGGCCAGGTGGTTGAGCGCGTGCGCGACCTCGCGCAGCTCGGGCGGCCCGGCCGCCCCGTCGCCGCCGCGGCGCAGCACGGCGCGTACCCGCGCGTCGAGCTGTCCGGCCGTGAACGGTTTCACCAGGTAGTCGTCGGCGCCGGCGTCCAGGCCCCGGACGATCTCCGCCTCGTCGTCGCGGGCGGTGGAGATGATCACTGGGACGCGGCTGACGGCCCGCAGCATCCGCAGCAGCTCCAGCCCGTCGAGGTCGGGAAGGCCCAGATCGAGGACGACGAGATCCGGCCGGTCGTCGAGCGCGCCCCGCAGGCCGGCCATGGCCGTCCCGGCCACCGCGACCGTGTGACCGGAGTCCCGGAGCGCGCGCAGCAGCAGGCGGGAGATCGCCGGATCATCCTCGATCAGCAGAAGCCGGGCCACAGCGGCGCGGGTCGGTGGCAGGAGGCGGCGCACCACACTCGCCGTCGTGGGCTGGTTGGTCGCGGCCGTCGCGGCGACGCTGACCGGCCTCGCCGCGATCAGCGTGATCGGCGACGGCATCACCGACCCGTCCGGCGAGGTGATCAGCGAGGCGCGGCTCGCCCGGGACCTCGCCACCGCGGCTCCCTTGTCCTCGTCGCCCGCCACGTGGGTCGCCGGCGGCGGGGGTGCGCCCCGCGCGCTCGGCACACCTGGTGGCACGGTTGTCGCCCGATGCGAAGGTCGAATGCGGGGGCGGCCAGCCTGCCGCGACCTGGAAGCGGGACGACCACCACAGCGACTGAAATCATCGTCCGGCGGTGTCGTGCGCCCGGGGCAGAGATCTGAACGTCGCCCCGGATCTTCGGGCCGCGTTGTTCTCCTGCAACCCATCAGATGCGATCTCCCGCCACGGCCACACCGCTGGCGCCCACCGGCCCCGGCTGTTCGGGAATCTGGGCCCGGACCTCGTCGACCAAGGCCTCGATGGCCGGGGCCGTGGAGACTCCCCGGCGTACCACGATCGCGATGTGCCGGTGCAGCTGCTGGTCGGCGAGGGGGAGTCGGGCGACCGGGAACTCGGGCCTGGACGGTACGAGGTCCGGCAGCAGGCTCACCGCCCACCCCGGAGCGACCAGGCCCAGGGCCGCCTGCAGGTCGTCGATCTCCGCGGCCGCGTCCGGTTCGAAGCCGGCGACGTGGCAGGCGTGCAGGGTCAGCTGGCCGAATGCCGAGGCCGGCTGAAGGACCCAGCGCTCCCCGGCGAACTCGGCGAGATGCCGAGGGCCTGTACCGGCCAGCGGGTGGTCGGCCGCGACGGCGACCCGGATCGGATCGGATCCGAGCGGGATCTCCAGCAGGCCGGGGAGCCGGGGCTCGGGCACCTGGTCGTACCGGAACGCCAGGACCAGATCGAGTCGCCCGAGGCGGACGGCCCGCCGGCCTTCCCCGGCCGCCACGCCCTGCAACGTGATCCGCAGGCTCGGGTACCGCCGCTGCACCCGGACGAGTGCCCGAGCGAGCAACGGCGGGCCGTGGTTCAGCGAGACTCCGATGCGCAGGGCACCGCTGGGCGTGCCCGCCGTCTTCCCGATCTCCGTCTCGGCCGCTTCCAGCTCGGCGAGGACGGTCTCCGTGCGGGCGACCAGCACCCGGGCGGCCTGGGTGAGCGCGACGCTGCGGTTGGTCCGCTCCAGCAGCGGGGTCCCGACCTCACGTTCCAGCGCGGTGATCTGCTGGGAGACCGCGGACCGACTGTAGGACAGGTTCCGCGCGGCGGCGGCGATGGAGCCGTGAGCGTCGATCTCGCGCAGGAGCATCAGTTTGCGCAGGTCGAGCATGCGTCACTCCCACTGACGGTCAGCGTCATCAATCGTCACGGCAGATTACGCCTGGGAACGGTTCGGGCATGGGTTTGATGGGACGGCGGGCCGGCACGCAGGAAGGCCGCTCCGTGTGCTGCTCCGTGTGCCGCTTCGTGTATGGACCGACACCGGGCATCCCGCCGCCGATCGGCATTCCACTCCCTGGAGAACTTCGTGTCCCTGGAGAACTTCGTGAGTCATCTACTCCACCTCGACGCCAGCGCGCGACCGGGATCGGTCTCCCGTCGGCTCTCCGCCGCCTTCGCCGAGGTCTGGCAGGAGAACAACCCCACGGGCCGACGCACCTACCGCGATCTCGCGGCACAACCGCTCGCGCACGTGGACTCCGCCCAGATCGAGATCATGACCCGCATGGAGGCGACCGGCGTACGTGAGCTGGTCGCCGCGCGGACCGCGGCGACCACGGAGGCCGAGCGGGCGAGCTGGGCTGTCACCTGGCCTCTGGTCGAGGAACTGACCGCCGCGGACACTGTGTTGATCGGTCTGCCGATGTACAACTTCTCGGTGCCGTCGAGCTTCAAGGCGTGGTTCGACCGGGTGGCGATCCCGTCGCTCATCGTCGACCACGCGACCAACCAGGGACCGTTGAGTGGCACCCGGGTCGTGGTCGTCACCGCGCGTGGCGGTGCCTACGGGCCGGGTACGCCCCGCGCCGGCTCCGACTTCCAGGAGCCGTACCTGAGGGCGGCGTTCGGCATGCTCGGTCTCGCCGACGACCTCACCTTCGTCCACGCCGAGTTGACCAAGTCGGAGCACGTCCCACGGCTGGCCGGTTTTCGACAGAAGGCCGCCGACTCCCTCGCCGTGGCGCTGGACACGGTCGCCAAGGCCGCCACGGCCCAGCCGAGGTGATGGGCGAGGAGCATTCTTGACTGCTGTCAAGAATCCTGTTCAGACACGGTGGGTACGGACTGCGGAACTACGTACTGAAGGTCGAGCGCTACCTGTGACCCGCTAAGCCGGATCGGTGTCGGCCGGGACCGCGGGCTCCTCGTGGGGCGCGGCCTCGGCGGGCATCAGCAAGTCGGGATGCATCGGCAGGGTCACCCGGAACCTGGTGTCGCCGGGCTCCGACGTCACGGTCAGGTCACCGTGGTGGCGGCCGACGACGATGCGCCAGGAGATGTCCAGCCCGAGGCCGGTGCCCTCGCCGACCGGCTTCGTGGTGAAGAACGGCTCGAAGATGCGGTCGCGGATCTCCGGCGGCACGCCGGGCCCGGAGTCCCGAACCTCGACGACCAGGTTGTCGTGGTCCGCCGAGGTGGCGACGGTCAGCGTCCCGGAGCCGGCCATCGCGGCGACCGCGTTGTCGATGAGGTTCGTCCAGACCTGGTTGAGCTCGCCGGCGTAGACCGCGATCTCGGGCAGCGCCCGGTCGTACTCGCGCACCACCCGCACCCCCGACAGCTTCCCGCCGAGCATGGCCAGCGTGCTGTCCAGCAGCTCGTGGACGTCGACACTGCGGTACGGCGCCCGGTCGAGCTGGGAGTACTGCTTGGCCGCCCCGAGCAGGGTGGAGATCCGGGTGGTGGAGTCCTCGATCTCCTTCATCAGCAGTTCGCTCTCGACCGTGTAGTACAGCCAGCGGATCGCGCCCTCCAGCACCTCGGGCGCCACCGTCGCCGCGACCCGCTCCAGCCAGTCGACGTCGAACCCCGCCTGGACGAACGTCGGCGCGATCTCCCACCCCTGGTCGCAGCCGTGGTCCTCGAGCCAGTCGGTCAGGGTGTCCTCGCGGTCGCTGGTCTCCATCGGGGTCAGCGTCGGCGCCTTCGCCACCCGCTCGGCGGCCTCCTCCTGCAGGCCGATCAGGGTCTCCAGCGCCTTGCGGTCGTACGGCCCGGCGGCGATCAGGCCGAGCTTGTGCCGCATGCCGGCGACCCGCTCCCGCAGCGACGCCGTGGCCCGCACCGCGGCGGCCGCCGGGTTGTTGAGCTCGTGGGTCAGCCCGGCGGACAGCGAGCCGAGCGCGAGCAGCCGCTCCCGCTGGCCGGTGAGCGCCTGGGTGCTCTGCAGGCCGAAGAACAGCCCCTCCAGCATGTGGACGGCCATCGGGAACCACTCGCGCATCAGCCGCGCCAGCGCCGCGCCGTCCAGCACGACGAAGCGGGACGGGATCGTGACCCGCATCGAGTTGGTGTAGAGCTGGGGGACGCGGTCGCCGAGGTAGGAGTGCCACGCCCCGGAGTACACGCCGCGCTGGGTCGTCCGGCTGACCTCGACGTCGTCGTCGCCGACCCGCCGGGTCAGCACCAGGCCGCCCTCGACCAGCACGTAGAAGCAGGTGGCCGGCTCGCCCTCGCGGAACACGACGCCCGGCTCGATCAGCTCGACGTGGCCGTTGCGGCAGATCCAGTCCAGCTGGTCGTCGGTGAGCTTCTCGAACAGGAACAGTGTGCGCAGCTCGTCGAGATCGCAGGGCATCGCCTGGCCCTGGGCGCAGGCCTGGGTGGCGCCAACCGCGTCGTCCGCCATGGTGCTCACTCCGCCTTCCGTGGTCAGCGCTTCGCGAGGTATCAGCGCTTCGCGAGGTAACGGTGCACGAGCGCGACGGCCATGGCCCCCTCGCCGACGGCCGAGGCCACCCGTTTCACCGACTCGGCGCGCGCGTCGCCGGCCACGAACACGCCTGGCACGCTGCTCTCCAGGTGGTACGGGTCGCGGTCGAGATCCCAGCCGGACGGACGCTGCCCGTCGACGACGAGATCCGGCCCGGCGACGACGAACCCGTGCTCGTCGCGCACGACGACGCCGTCCAGCCAGTCGGTGCGCGGGGCGGCACCGATGAAGACGAACAGCCACTGGGAGTCGACCTGCTCGGTCTGACCGGTGCTGTTGTCCCGCAGGACGAGGCTCTCCAGGTGGTCGGTGCCCTGCGCGGAGACGACCTCGGTGCACACCCGGACCGTGATCGTCGGCACGGCCGCGATCTGTTGGATGAGGTAGTGCGACATGGACGCCTCGAGCGACTTGCCGCGCACCAGCATCGTCACCGAGCGGGCGTGCCGGGAGAAGTACATCGCGGCCTGGCCGGCGGAGTTCGCCCCGCCGACGACGTAGACGTCCTGGCCGGAGCAACTCGGCGCCTCCGTCAGCGCGGAGCCGTAGAAGACGCCCCGGCCGGTCAGCTCGGTCAGGCCGGGGGCGGCGAGCTGGCGGTAGGAGACGCCGGTGGCGAGGATCACCGTGTGCGCGTCGATCTGGCCGCCGTCGGCGAGGAGCAGCCGGCGGGCCGGACCGGCGGCCTCCAGTGTCACGACGTCGGCGGCGGTGAGCAGCTCGGCGCCGAACTTCACGGCCTGGCGGCGGGCCCGGTCGGTGAGCTGGGAGCCGGAGACGCCGTCCGGGAAGCCCAGGTAGTTCTCGATCCGCGAGCTCTGGCCGGCCTGGCCGCCGGTCGCGTGCCGCTCGAGGAGCACCGTCCGCAGGCCCTCGGAGGCGCCGTACACCGCCGCGCCGAGGCCGGCCGGGCCGCCGCCGACCACGACGAGGTCGTAGAAGTCGCCGGTGGGGGCGGTCGCGAGACCGACCTGGGCGGCGAGCTCGGTGTCGGTCGGGTCGGTCAGCGCCGAACCGTCGGTCGTGATGACGCAGGGCAGCGAGTCCGGGTTCGCGCCGGCGGCCGTGAGCAGCCGCGCGCCCTCCGGCTCGTCGGCCAGATACCAGCGGTAGGGGACCTGGTTGCGGGCCAGGAAGTCGCGCACCTCGTACGAGCGGGCCGACCAGCGGTGCCCGACCACCCTGGTCTCGGCGACCGGCCGGTGGTCGGTGGCGCGCCACGCGTCGAGCAGCGCGTCGAGCACCGGGTAGAGCTTCTCCTCCGGCGGGTCCCACGGCTTGAGCAGGTAGTGGTCGAGGTCGACGACGTTGATGGCGTCGATCGCGGCCTCGGTGTCGGCGTAGGCGGTCAGCAGCACGCGCCGCGCGGCCGGGAACAGGTCCATCGCCTGCTCGAGGAACTCGATGCCGTTCATCCCGGGCATGCGGTAGTCGGCGAGCAGGACGGCGACCGCGTCGCCGCGCAGTTTGATCTCGCGCAGCGCCTCCAGCGCCTGCGCCCCCGACTCGGCACGCACGATCCGGTACGTCCCGCCGTACCGGCGGCGCAGGTCGCGGGCGACGGCGCGGGAGACGCTCACGTCGTCGTCGACGGTCAGCAGCACGGCCCGGGGGGCACCGCGCCCGCCGCCGGGGTTGCCGCGCTCACCCTGGCCGTCGCCGGAGCCTGGATGTGCCTGGCCGGCCGGGTTCTCGCCCGCCGCCATCAACGCGCCGGGTGGGTTGCCGGGAGTGTTTCGATGCGTCGCCTGCGTCCGGTCACGCGGTCAGTCTAGTTCCGGTGCAGCGGTCGCCCCGGGTGCTCCGTGATGTTTGCGCCGGAAGCGAAGTTCGTTGCGGAAACGTCGTTCGCGCGGGAATCGCCGCGCAACGCCGGAGGGCGTGACTCGCGGACGTCCGGGCGGGTCGCGTCATCGATCACGAAGTCGCCGAGGTCGAGGTCGCGCTCGCGGGTCAGGAACAGGCGGATCTGGTCGCGGTCGGACGGCGCGGCGGCGCGGACCCGGCGCACCGCGCCGGCCGCCCGCCGCCGGGGGCCGGCCGGGTCCGGCCCGCCCGGCGGCACCCCGCCGGGCAGCGGGCCCACCGCCACGCCGTCCACCGGGACGAACGGGACCACGCCGTCCAGGATGAGCTGGCCGGGCGCGCGGTCGCCCTCCCACGCCCCGCCGTCGCGCTGCACGAAGAGCTCCTGGCCGTGCACGGCGAACCGCAGCTGGGACGGCTCCGCCCGACCGGCGTGCACCGCGGCCCCGCCGTAGGCGGCCGCCATCCCGTGGCGGGCGGGATCCCAGCCGGCGGCCGGTTCGGCGCCGGGCAGGAGGCGCAGCCGCTCGGCGGCCCCCCGGATGTGACGCAGACTGAGCCCGGCCCGGCGCAGTGCCGCGATCGCCCGCGCCTGCGTCAGCTCGCCCCGGCCGGGGCGAAGCAGGCCGGAACGCCGCCAGTAGGCGAGCTGGCCGGGTGTCACATGGCCCGCAGGAACAGGGCTCGCGGGAACAGGGCTCGCGGGGACAGAGCCGGCCGGAACAGAGCCCGCGGGAATCGGTTGGCCCGCCGCCGGAATCGGCTCGGGCACGTCGTCGTCCGGGCGGACAGGCTGTTCCGGAATCGGCGCGGGCATTGCGCCCGGCGGCCCCGTCACCTGGTCCGTCACCCGGCGAATGTAGCTCTCCGCCGGGCGGCCGGCTCGTCCGAGGTTGCCTTTGTTGTCGGCTTCGTGTCCTCGCCGGGGGGATCATTCCCCGGGGGATGGGACGTAATGTCCGGACGTGGCCGGAAAATCGGGTGACAGGTGGATCAGCCGAATCCTGTGCGCGACGGCCGCCCTGGCGTGTCTGACCGCGTGTGGCGCGGGCGGCGGCCGGCCTGCCGAGCCCGGTTCCGCGGGAGCGGTCACGCCTGCCTCGTCCGCCCAGTCCCCGCCTGCCCGGTCCGCCCCGGGACGGGCTGCCGCGCCGGCCGGGGCGGCGGTGGCGAGCACGGCCGGCTGCGCGGCGGACCCCGCCGCCGCGCCTGCCGTGGGCCCGCGGCACCTGTCGCACGACGCCGCCGAGCGCACCTATCTGCTCGCCCTGCCGACCGGCTACGACAGACGGACCCCGGCGCCGGTCGTCGTCGACTTCCACGGTTTCAAGGCGAGCAAGGAGACCCAGGAGGCCCGGAGCGGAATGGGCCGGCTCGGTGCCGATCGCGGCTTCGTCGTCGTGACACCGGACGCGCTCGGCGAACCGCGCCGCTGGAACACCCCGGCCGCGCCGGAGGCGGCCGACGACTTCGGCTTCGTCGCCGCGCTGCTCGACGACCTTGGTGCCCACCTGTGTCTCGACCCCGGCCGGGTCTACGCCGCGGGGCATTCGAACGGCGCCGAGTTCGCCGCCGCGCTGGTGTGCCGCCAGGCGCCACGGTTCGCCGGCGTCGCGATGGTCTCCTCGACCAGCCTCGCGACCTGCCCGCCCGGCGCCGCTCCCGCGACCATGGCGGTCCACGGGACGGCCGACCCGTCCGTGCCGTATGCCGGGGGCGTGATCAGCGGTTCCACCACCCGGGTCCCGGCCGCGACCCAGGTGATCGACGAGTACGCACGCCGATACGCCTGCGCGCCCGCCGTGCTGCGCACCGTGGCCGGGATGGGAGTGGAGCGGATGCGCCACACCGGCTGCGCGGGCGGCGCCGAGGTCGTCCTCGACACCGTCGTCGGCGGGACGCACGCGTGGCCGAGCAGCCCCGACGCGCTCGCCGACCGCGTCGACTCCCCGGCCGGCCGCTCCTACCAGGCGACGGCCGCCATCCTGGATTTCTTCGCCGGGCACTGACGCGTCCACCGGCCGGTGCGCCGCCTGACCGTGGTCCGCGGCCCCTGGTCACAGCGCGCTGAGACCCGGACGCAGCCCGGTCCGTCCGGTGAGCAGGAGAAGCAGGTCGGCGGGGTGCGGGCCGGCGGCGGCCAGCTCGGCCGCCAGCCCCAGGCCCGACGCGATTGCCGGTCCCAGCGCCGGGACGGGCGTCGCGCCGTGGTGGTCGGGCAGCACCCGGGCCAGGTCGAGGCAGTGCACCGTCAGCTCGAAGGTCCTCGTCGGCAGGTACTGGATGAACGGCATCGTGCCGACCGGGCTGCCGACCGGGCTGTCGTCGGGGGTCGCCGCCACCAGCGCCAGGACCCGGTCGGCCAGTTCCCGCACGGCGCCGGCCGGGTCGGCTCCGAGCGCGCGGCCGGCGGCCCGGCCGCGTTCGGTCACCGCGGCCGGGTCGGCGAGTACCGCGCGGGCCGACACGTAGTAGTCCGCCGGGCTGGTCAGGTCGAAGCCGCCCGGGGGCGGGCCGGTCGAAACGGCCGTCGACGGTACGTACGCCTCGATCGTCGACAGTGCCCGGCTGGCGTGGCCGAGCAGGTCCCGCACCGTCCACACGCCGAGCGCGGGCAGGGCCAGGTCGCTCGTGGACGCCCGACCGGCCAGGTCCGTGAACGCGCGCGCGGCCTGGTCGAACTCGACGCGCCGGGCCCGCGAGGCGCGCGCGTCCACGATCCCGGCCCTGTTCGTACTCTCCATGTAACGACTTATAGTCGTTATGTGGAGACGACGGCAACCAACACGGACGGGATGGTCGTCGACGGTCTGCCCGCCTGGGAGATGAACTTCCATTTCCTGTCCGGCCGGCTGTGTCTGTCGTTCACGGCGACGGTCGGGGAGCGGTGGCGCCGCAACTTCGAGCGGCTGCCCCAGCCCGCCGACCTCGGGCGCTGGTTCGTCGCCGCCGGCCTGCTGGACGTCCCGCCGGCCGTCACCGAAGAGGGTCTGCGCTCCGCGCGCCGGCTGCGGGAGGCGATCTACCGCACCGCGCTGGCCGGTACGCGCGACGAGCCGGGCGTGGACGGCGACCGTCGGGTCATCAACGCCCACGCCCGCCGGGGCGGACTCGCCCCCCAGCTCACCGCGCGGCGATCCGTCGAGCTGCGACCGGGGCGCAGTCCCGCCGCCGACGCCCTCGCGACCGTCGCCCGCGACGCCGTCGACCTGCTGGGGGGGCCGGACATCACCCGGGTACGCGAGTGCGCCAGCCACGACTGCGCACTGCTGTTCCTGGACACGTCCCGGCCGGGACGCCGCCGGTGGTGCTCGGACCGGGCCTGCGGGAACCGTGCCCGCGCCGCCGCCCACCGCGCCCGCCACTCCTGACGGGCCGGGCACTCGGGCGGATCACCGGGCGGGCGCGCACCCACGGGGGCGGAGACAGAGCTTGCCTTCACACGGACGTCAACGTCTAGCGTCGGTGCGGAGGAGGTCGGGATGCGCATCGGTGAGCTGGCACGACGGGCGGGGACGAGTCCCCGGGCGCTGCGGCACTACGAGGACCAGGGGTTGCTCGCCGCCCGGCGGCTGGCCAACGGCTACCGGGACTACAGCGACGCGGACCTGCGAGCTGTCGAGGAGATCAGGGCGCTGCTCGCGGACGGGTTCGCGCTGGAGGAGACCCGTCCGTTCGTCGAGTGCCTGCGGGCCGGGAACGAGACGGCGGCCTCCTGCCCGGACTCGATCGAGGGCTACCGGCGCAAGATCGCCCAGATCGACGACTACGTCGCCCGGCTCCTGCGCTCCCGCGAACGGCTCGCCGCCCAGCTCGCGATGGCGCGGGACACGGCCGAGCCGCCCGGAGCCGAACCGGCTGACGGCCCGCCCCGGCCGGCAGTGCCGCCGCAGGGTATCCCGGGGTGCTCGCTCTACCCACCGCAGACCCGATGACCACGAAGGAGCTGATCATGATCACGTCCGATGTCCAGGACCGGTCGGCGCCGGCCGCGTCCGCCGGAACCGTGTGGCACGCCGACGACACCACGTTCGACGAGATCGTCCTGCGGTCGCCGCTACCCGTCCTCGTCGACTTCTCCGCAGAGTGGTGCCCGCCGTGCCGGATGATGCGGCCGGTCCTCGCCCAGATCGCGGCCGACCTCGCCGACCGGCTGCGGGTCGTCGAGGTGGACGCCGACGCCAGCCCGCAGACGGCGATCGCCTACGGTGTGCTGGCCATGCCGACCCTGGTGGTCGTCCGGGGCGGCGAGACGGTCACGAAGCTGGTCGGCGCGCGCAGCCGGCGGCGCCTGCTGGCGGACATCGCAGATCAGCTGTGACGGGGCGGTCAGCTGTGACGGGGCGGCGGCGCGGCCGGGTCGTCCGCGGTTCTCCGGGACTCGATCACCGCGCCGCAACCGATCACGACCCGGTTGCGGCCCGCCGCCTTCGCGGCGTACAGGTTGCGGTCGGCGGCGATCAGCAGGTCCGTCTGGTCCTGCGCGTGCACCGGGTAGACGGCGGCGCCGACGGAGACGGTGGCCCGTAGCCGGGCTCCGCTGTCGAGCTCGATCAGGTCGTGGGCCACGTTGCGCCGCAGCCGTTCGGCGAGCTCGCCGACGGTCTCCGGCCCCACGGTGGGGCCGAGCAGGGCAAACTCCTCACCGCCGAAGCGGGCCAGCAGCTCGCCGGGCCAGCAGCTCGCCGGGCCGGCTGGCCGCGGCCAGCCGGGAGCCGATCTCCGCGAGGGCGGTGTCCCCGCACGGGTGGCCGTACCGGTCGTTGATCGACTTGAAGTTGTCGACGTCCACGAGGAGCAGCGCGAAGGGCTGCCCGGACCGGTCCGCGCGGCTGACCGCGGCTGGGAGCTGGTTCTGCAGGAACCGCCGGGTGCGCAGCCCGGTGAGCACGTCGGTGGTGGCGAGCCGGCGCTGCTCGGCGACCAGCGCGGCCAGTCGCGCCACGATGAGCAGGGCGAGCGCGGCCGAGGCGACCGCGATGATCCTGATCTGGGTGGGTGACCGGTCCGCCTCGACCAGCAGGAGCACCGGAGCGATCAGCGCGGCCGCCAGCAGTGCGGCGAGCCTGCCGGGAGCGAGCCGTCGGTCGTCGGCCTGCGGGGAGCACGACAGGTCCGCCATCGACGGGTGCAGCGCGGCGGCGGCGACCAGCACGTCCCCGAGGGCCCAGAGGGACTCGGTGACGTCCGCGACGACGTACCTGCCGCCCAGCGCCGAGATGGTGTACAGGATGTCGGAGGCCAGAGTGACCACCAGGCTGGCGACCAGCAGGACGAACGAGGCCGGCCGGCGGCCGGGCGCGAGCACCAGTATCAGCGACATGACGAGCAGGCCGAGGTCCATCACGGGGAAGGCGACCGAGGCCAGCTGGGCGAGCTGCCCTGAGGCCGCCCGCTCGTGGGGTGTGATCACATAGAGCCAGTACAACAGTGACACGGCGACGGCGATGGACGTCGTGTCCAGCACCGCCGAGAGATTGCGGCCGGGTGCCCGCTGCCGGAACAGAAGTGCCAGCGCCGCGATCGCGAACGGGTAGCGGCCGATGTAGAACAGATCGGCCAGCGATGGAAATGTTGAATTGTGAAATACGATGAGATTTGTATAGAAGATGGCGTCGGCGACGGTGTAAAGGCCCTGGGCGACGGCAAGGAGCACCCACGGCGCGCGGGGCTCGGGGCGCCACCTCCGCACGCCGAGGGCGATCGCTCCGACGGTCGACGCGGTCAGCAGGCACCGCAGGGCCACCTGCGTCTCCGGGCCGACGGGAACGTCCACGCCCGCGCGGGTGAGGATCGTGCCCGCTCCGATCTCGTGTGCCACGAAAAGCGTGTACAGGACGAAGTATCCGACACCGCCGACGAGATAGACCACCCAGGGCGTCACGCGCGGGCAACGCCGAACGGAACGTGCCGAGGTCCCCGTCGGTCCACCTCCGCAGGCCGGAGACGAATGACCTCATCGTAGGTTCGGCGTGATTTCAATACATCTTTTGTTGAGTGAGTTTATTTTTGTTTGGTGTCGGTTCGACCGGCGTGCGGGGCTCACCAGCCTCGGCCCACACCGCCCCGCCCCGCGATGGCACGTGGTGGGTGACGGTCCGCCCGCTCCACCGGTTCTGGAGTGCGGGCCCGGCGCTCCGTAGGCTCGCGGTGTGAGCGATCGCCTGTACTTCCGCCAGTTGCTGTCCGGCCGTGACTTCGCGGTGGGTGATCCCGCCGCGACCCAGATGGTCAACTTCGTCTACCTCATCGGTGACCGGGAGACGGGCGAGGCCGTCGTGGTCGACCCCGCCTACCGGGTGGGCGACCTGCTCGACGTGCTGGCCGCCGACGACATGCGGCTGACCGGGGCGCTGGTCACCCACCACCACGCCGACCACGTCGGCGGCACGGCCTTCGGCATCGAGCTGGAGGGGATCCGCGAGCTGCTGGAGCGCACGTCCGTCCCGATCCACCTGCAGCGGGACGAGGCCGAGTGGGTGCGGCGCGGGACGGGCGTGGGGGCCGCCGAGCTCGTCGAGCACGGCGACGACGACGTGGTCACCGTCGGCGCGGTGGACATCCGCCTGCTGCACACCCCCGGTCACACCCCGGGCAGCCAGTGCTTCCTCGTGGACGGGCGGCTCGTCGCCGGGGACACTCTGTTCCTCGAGGGTTGCGGGCGGATGGACTTCCCGGGCGGGGACGCCGCGGCGATGTACGACAGCCTGCGCCGCCTGGGCGCCCTGCCCGACGACGTCACCGTCTACCCGGGTCACCGGTACTCGGCGGAGTCCGCCGCGGAGCTCGGCGTGGTGCGCAAGATGAACTACGTCTTCCGGCCGACCAGCTCCCGGCAGTGGCTGGCGATGCTCGGCGCCTGACCGCCCGCGTGGCGGGTATGGACCACAGCGGGGGTGAGCGCCGTGGAGACTGACGGCTCGGCCGGCACACGGCCCCGGGTCGAGATCGAGTACTGCACCCGGTGCAGATGGCTCCCGCGGGCGGCCTGGCTCGCCCAGGAGCTGCTGACCACGTTCGAGGCGGATCTCGGCGCGGTCGCCCTCGTGCCCGGCACCGGTGGGGTGTTCACCGTCCGGCTGGGCGGTGAGGTGATCTGGGACCGCGGCGAGCAGGGCTTCCCCGAGCCGTCCGCCGTCAAACGCGCGCTGCGGGACAGGATCGCCCCCGGCCGGCCGCTGGGCCACGTCGAACACTGAGCACGAGCCCCTCGGCGAGCACCGCCGGCACCAGCGCCGGGACGAGCAGGATCGCGAACGCCGACTCGCGCACGTGCCGGGCCAGCCCGGCCAGCCAGCCGGAGACGAACCAGGCCGAGAGACCGAGGCCGTAGGCCGCGCCGAGCCGGCACACCGCCGCGGCGCTGTCGAACGAGACCCCGTTCGACAGCGCCCGCGGCCACCCGAACCCGGCGAAGACCACGCTCTCGACGGCGAACCCGGCCCCGAGGAAGAGCCCGCCCAGCAGGCCGACCGCCACCGCGCACACGACCACCGAACGGGCCAGCCGAGCCCGGGTGACGCCGTTGGTGATGAGCATCGGCGCGAACGTCGTGGTCATGGTCGTGCCGGCGGCCAGCATCAGCCAGCGCTGCCAGGTGGCGACGGCCACCTGCCACAGCGAGGTGTCCCGCTCGCCGACGAACGATATGACGGCGACCGCGGCGCCGTAGCCGAGCGCCGCCAGCAGCCACACCCAGCCCACCCAGGCCAGCGTGCCACCGGTCGTCACCGCCGCGGTGTGCACCAGCGGGGCCGGCCCGCCGCCGCGCCGCGCCGCCGGTGGTGCGACCGGTCCCGGGACCATGAGATCGCTCATCGTCGCGTCGTCTCCCCGCCGGTGAGGTGGCTGACCAGATCCTGCAGGGAGACCGGGCCGATCTCGACCTCCCGTGGCGCCGCCGCCAGCCGCGGGATCGGGCCGAGCACGGTCGTGGACCTGGTCGACCCGAGCTGGCGCCGGGCGAGGACCCGCGCGTCGCCGACCAGCGCCCCGACCGCGTCCACCGGCCCGGTGATCTCGTGGCCCAGCGCGCGGGCCTCGTCCGCGGTGGTGTGCAGGAGCAGCCGTCCCCGGTCGAGGATCACGACCTCCTCGAGCAGCGGGGCGATCTCGTCGATCAGGTCGGTGCAGAGCACGACCGTGCGGGGATGGCGCCGGTCGTCGGCGCGCAGCTCCTCGTGGAACGCGGCCCGCGACGGGGCGTCCAGGCCCAGATGCGGCTCGTCGAAGATCGTGAGCGGCGCCCGGGCGGCCAGCCCGATGACCAGCGACAGGGCGGTGCGGCCGCCCCGGGAGAGATCGCGGACCTTGGCCCGCCGGTCCAGGCCGAACCGCGCCGCGAGGTGGTCGGCGAGGGCGGCGTCCCAACGCGGGCGCAGGTCACCGGCGATCGAGAGCGCCTCGCCGACCGGCAGCGAACGCTCGACGTCCGCCTGCTCGCGGACCAGGCAGATCTCGCTCATCAGGCGCGGGTCCTCGAACGGGTCGGCGCCGTCGACGCGCACCGTGCCAGCGCTCGGCCGCCCGTAGGCCGCCAGGATCGCCAGGATCGTGGACCTCCCCGCGCCGCCGCGGCCCAGCAGTCCGGCGACCACCCCCGGACGCAGTGCGAACGAGACCCCGTCGACGAGACGGGACCCGCCGCGCCGCACGGTGAGGTCGGTGACCTCGACAGCGAACCCGGCCCGCTCGTCGGTCATCCCGCGGGCTCCTCGGCGTCGTGGACGAGCAGGGCGAGCTGTACCCGGTTGCTCAGGTCGAGCTTGGTCAGCAGCCGGGAGACATACGACTTCGCCGTCGCCACGCTCATGAACAGCTCGCCGGCGATCTCCGCGTTCGACAGGCCCCGGCCCACCGCCAGCGCCACCTCCCGCTCCCGCGCGCTGAGCTGGGCGACGGCCCGGCGGGCAGCCGTGCGGCGGGCCGCCGAGCGTTCCGCTGCCACGGCCTGTGCCGCGACGGGCGGTGGCGGGGTGGCCGGTGGCGGGGCGGCCTCCACCACCGCGATCCGGGCGATGAGCTGGCGGGTGACGGTGGGGGAGAGCATCGGCTCCCCGGCCGCCACCCGCAGCACCGCCCGCACGATCTCGGGCGGCGCAGTGTCCTTGAGCAGGAAGCCGCTCGCGCCGGCCCGCAGCGCGCGCAGCACCTGGTCGTCCGCGTCGAAGGTGGTCAGCACGACGACCTGGGGCGGCTGGTCGCGGGCGAGCAGCAGCTCGGTGGCCCGCAGCCCGTCCATCCGCGCCATCCGGATGTCCATCAGGACGACGTCCGGGCGCAGCGCGTCGACGGCCGCGGCGACCTCGTCACCGTCGGTCGCCTCGCCGACGATGCACGCGCCGTCGGCGCCGTCGAACATCATCGCCAGCGCGGAGCGGACGAGCGCGTCGTCGTCGACGACCAGGACCCGGACGGGCGCGTCGCCGTCGGACGGACCGGTGGTCAAGATCCCTCCCAGGGCAGCCACGCGTAGAGCCGGAACTCGCCCTCGGGGGTCGGGCCGTGCTCGAGCCGCCCGCCGACCAGCGCGGCCCGCTCGGCGAGACCGAGCAGCCCCGGCCCGGCCGGCCGGGCCCAGGACGGCAGCCCGGTCCGGGACGGCGGCTCGGAGCCGGGCTGGCGGGCGTTGCGGATCTCGAGGTGCAGTCCGTCGGCGGGTGACCCGTCGATGATCAGCCGGGCCGGTGCGCCGGGGGCGTGCCGCCGGGCGTTGGTCAGCCCCTCCTGCGCGATGCGGAAGGCGCTGCCGGCCATCATCGCGGGGGCGCTCGCCGCCTCGACCAGGTGAATGTAGGTCCGGATCTCCATGCCGGCCCGGCGGCACTCGTCCACCAGCTCGGGCAGGTCGCCCAGGGTCGGTTGGGGCCGGGCCGCCGGGTCCTCGGGGCCCTCGCGCAGCACCCCGATCGCCGCCCGCAGATCCCGCAGGGCCTCGTGGGCGCTCTCCCGGATCACCCCGGCGGCACCGGCGATCTGCTCCGGTGGCGCGCCCGGGTGGAACTCCAGCGCCCCGGCGTGCATCGTGAGCAGCGAGAGCCGATGCCCCAGGACGTCGTGCATCTCGCGGGCGATCCGGGTGCGCTCGAGCTGCCTGGCCGCGGCCACCCCGCGCCGCTGCTCGGCCTCGGCCAGCCGGGCCCGCTCGCGCAGCGACAGCAGCAGCTGGCGCCGGGAGCGGACGAACACCCCCCAGCCGACCGTCAGCGCCAGCATGACGATCAGGAAGACGACCGCCCCGGCGTAGGGCAGGTCGGGATCCGGCCAGATCGCGAAGTACACCAGGCCGGGCGTCCAGTAGACGGCCGCCAGCAGGAAGGTCGTGCGCAGCCGGCAGTGCACGGCCACGGTGAACAACAGAACCACCGACGCGGCCGACGCTGTGGTGGAGAACAGCCCGGTGGGCCAGCTCAGCAGGAGCAGCGTCACCGGCCGGCGCCGCCGCATCCCTCCGAGGTCTACGACCTCGGCCGCCCGGCGGGCCACCGCATCGACTTTCGGCCACCCCGGCCGGTGTCGATCGGCCACCGTCGACGCCCGCAGCCCAGGGACCGCCGGGGCCTTGGCGCTCCGGCGGTCCCTGGGCTCCGGCGGTCCCTGGGCTCCGGCGGTCCCTGGACGGAGACCGGGGTCAGAGCTTCCCGAAGTCCTGCGTCCAGTAGTAGCGGTACGAGCCGCCCTGGGCGTAGCCGACGCCGATGTGGGTGTAGCCGCAGTTGAGGATGTTCGCGCGGTGCCCCGAGCTGTTCATCCACATCTGGAGGGTCGCGGCCGGCGTGGTCGACCCGGCGGCGATGTTCTCGCCGACGAAGCCCGACGGGAAGCCGGCCGCCCTGGTCCGGTCGCCCGGCGAGCTGCCGTCCTGGCCGTCGTGGCTGAAGTAGTCGTTCGCCGCCATGTCCGCGGTGTGCGCCTGCGCCGCGGCGGTGAGACGGGTGTCGACGGCGAGCGGTCCGCAGCCGGCCTTCTCGCGTTCGACGTTGGTGAGCCGGACGACCTCGTCGGCCTGAGGGCTCGTCCCCGGCGGGGCCGGCGGAGCGGACGTGACCGGCGGGTTCGTGGGAACCGGCGGATCGGTCGGCCCGGGCGGATCGGTCGGCCGGGGCGGCCGGGTGGACGGCGGTGCCGTGGTCGGCGCCGGCGGTGTGGGAGCCGTGGTGGTGGGCGCCGCCGTCGGTGTCGACGGGGGCGGTGTCACCGTGGGCGGCGCCGACGACGTCGGCGTGGCCGTGGGCGACGTGCTCGTGCTTGCTGTCGGCACCGGGAACCCACCACCTGGTGGACCGCCCGGGGCCGGCCGGCAGGACGCGACGGCCGCCAGCAGGGCGACCGTGGCAGCTGCGCTGGCGACGGTCTTACGGACCGGGGCCATGGAGACTCCTCTGGGTGATCTCCCCCCTCGCAACGTCTGGAACTGTAGCGAACCGGACAACCAGCCGCCACGACGGCCGGAGCCGTGGTCGGTACGTCGTGCCGGGGGTGTCCGGTGGTCGTCCACCGAGGCCGCGCGTGGTCATGATGGCGGATCATGTAGATGTCGTTCGCCGCGGCGGTGGAACGGCAGGAAGGTGTGCCGAACCCGCCGTGTTGGGCCTGGCATGAGCCTGACTCTCGGATCCGGCCCGTTCGCCAGCCACCGAGCCGGCACCTTCAACTTCGACCTGGACACCGCCGCGCCCGCGCACGTCCTCTACCTCGAGGACGTGGCGCAGCGTGTCCGGGCGGAGCTCGCCGGCCAGACCGTGCTCGACACCCGTCGCGCCAGGATCCTGTACGAGACCAACCATCTGGGCGTCTGGTACGTCCCGCTCGAGGACATCCGGCAGGACCTGCTGGAGCCGACCGATCACCACACCTACTGCCCGTTCAAGGGCACCGCCTCGTACTGGACGCTGCGGGTCGGCGACCGGGTCGAGGAGAACGTGCTGTGGTCCTACCCCGAGCCGGTGCCGGGCGCCCCGCCCATAGCGGGGCTGGCGGCGTTCTACTTCGACCGCCTGGACGCCTGGTACGAGGAGGACGAGCAGGTCTTCGGCCACCCCAGGGACCCCTACCACCGGGTGGACACCCGCCGCGCCTCCGACCAGGTCGAGGTGCTGGTGGGTGGTGAGGCGGTGGCCCGGACCACGCGCCCGGTGAAGCTCTTCGAGACGTCCCTGCCGCCCCGCTGGTACATCCCGCTCGAGGACGTCCGGGCCGAGGCCCTGGAGGGTTCCGGGACGCACACGGTGTGCGCCTACAAGGGCCAGGCGTCGTACTACACGGTGCGTGGTGGCGGCGAGGTGATCACGGACGGCGCCTGGTACTACCCGTCACCGCTGCCGGAGTCGGCCGGGATCGCCGGGCTGGTGTCGTTCCTCGGCAAGGGGATCACGGTTCTGGTCAACGGCGAGCCCGCCCCCGGAACCTGAGGCGCAATGCCACAGGACGACTGGCCAGACACGTGTGTCGTCGCAGTCCGGCTGCCGCGGGTCGCGGCGATCCGGCGCCGGACCGCCTACGACGTCGAAGAACTCGCCCGCGCCCGCCGCGTCACCGACCTGCAGACCGCCGCGCTCGGCGAGGACCCCCGTGCCGAACGCCGCCGGCGGATGGCCGAACCAGATCTGACCTTCGCCGCGTTCTGCGAGCGCACCGGCACCCCGTGGTGCTCCACCGATCAGGGGGAACGGGCCTGGACCGCCTACCAGGCCGAACGCCGACGTCGCGGAGAGACCGACACCGACCCCTCCAGGGGAGTGTCAGGCGGCGTTTGAACTGGCCTGCTGGGGCGGGGTGAGCTGGGGGTCTGCCGCCCGTGTTGTCGGGGCCGGGGTGGGAGGCCGTCATTGGATCTGGCTTTTTTCTGGGTGGTAGCCCCAGCGGAGCTTCGGGGTGGTGGCTGGAGCGTTTGGGTGAACTCGCCGATCGAGTCGCCGGACTTGGCGAGCTTGGTCGGGTGGTCGGGTTCGTCAGTGGCCTGGCCGGGCGGCTGCAAGTCCGAGCAGTTCCGGGACCGGCTGGTCGCCGTCGTCTTCCGCGGTCTTTTCGAGGACGAGCCCCGCGCCCGTCAACGCGTTCAGCAGCACGGGTAGCGGGACGTTGACGACCCCGACCCGGGAACGGATCCCGTCACCGAGCAGAGGATGTTGCTCGACGCGCTGGTGGTGGCGGTAGCCGGGGTGGACGGTGCAGGTGCCCCGGCTGTCGCGTTCGACGAAGACGCCGCCGAAGCAGGGATGCGCGCCGACGACCACCAGGTGTCCGCCGGGCCGCAGCACGCGGTGGGCCTCGGCGAACACCGGGGGCAGGTCGTCGAAGTCGGTGCTCGTCATGATCATGGTGGCGGCGTCGACGGACCGGTCACGGAGTGGGAGCCGCTCGGCGCTGGCGACGCCGCAGCCCAGGTCAAGGCACAGGCGGCCGCGGCCGGGGCCGAGGAGCCTCGCCAGGAGGCGGTCCGCGGCACGGGCGAACGGCAGTCCCACACCCCGGGTCGCATAAGCGTCGTACCAGTCAGCGAAATCGTCGTAGCGCCGTCGCATCTGACAACCTGAGCAGAGACCGCCACGCCCCGCCACACAATTTGCCGGCGATCTTGAAGGTCGCACTGCCCTCGCCGAACAGCGTGACCGGATCCCTGCCAACCACCGAGAGCGGTCACACCTCGGAACGCGTTGACCATCGGGGTGGCGCTGTGCGTCAACTCTCCTGACGGGCGACCAGGTCAGATCCGATGACGCAGGACCAGCGACGGGCCACCACCACCGACGCGAGGCCAGATACGGCGACGCCTGAAAAGGAGCGACGCTCCGTCACGTTCTACGGCGGTGAGTCTGGGCGAGCTGCGGAGGACCCCGCACTGCCCCTGACCAGTACCACCACGGCCGGCGAACGTCCTCCGGCTCTTGGAGCCGGAGGACGTTCGGAGCCCCCTACGCGGGGTCTACGGAGGGGGCTCGGTGGCACGCCCCAGGGACCACGGGCAGCGTACTTCCGCCCTGTCGGGGATCTCGCTTACGCTGCCCGCGGTGCGTCAGCCGAGGACGATCCCGCGGGCGTGCCCCCGGCCCGGGGGGCTGTCGACGATCGTCGCGTAGCAACGGCCGCCCGATCAGCTGATGTAGACGGATTGGATGCTGTAGTCCCGGTTCATGGTGATGGTGGCTTCGTCGCCGTCGAGTTTGAGAACGCTGACCGTGACGTAGTCGGGGTCGAGGCTGACGCTCTGGACATGACCGCCGCCGGTGTAGTCCAGTGCCGCAACCTGGGCGTCGTTGATGATCCTTTCCGCGGTGGCGGCGTCCAGGCCGGTGCTGGCAGCGAACGCCGTGGGTGTTCCGACGCCAAGCACGCCGGCTGTCATGACGCAGACGAGGGCCTTCCTGACGCACATCATTGCAATGAGGTACCCGACAGCCCGTGACACACACGGGGAGGCTCGGCGCACAGCACGTAATGCTGAAGGGCCGGGGTATGAAGTGTGATCACCCTCGGTAACTGGCAGGGTTCCAGTCGTTGCATGGCAGGGTGCGACCAGGGGCACCTCGCCGCGAGACGCAGCGGCCCCAGGCCCACCGAGCCATCGGACCCTGCCATCCGGCGCGACCGAAACCCCGCCGTTTACCGGGGCCGATCACAACCTGACCGAAAACTCGGCTCAGTTACTCGCCCTTTGGTTTCTTCCTCGCTGTTTCGGGGGCCGATCTCGGCCGAATCCGGTCCGAAAGGGCGAGAAGGAAATCAAAGGGCGAGCGGGCCGCCCGATGTGCGGAGCTTTTGTCTGATTGACGGGAGTTGCGGCTGTGGGCGGGATCACATTGTGGCGCCGTTGCTGGGGTAGACGTCGAGAGCGTCCTCGTGCACCGTGAGCCAGACCGGTGTTCCGCGGACCAGCCGGAGCAGGCCCAGTCGCGCGGCCGGGATCTCGGCCCGCACGGCCGGGGTGCTGGCGACGAGCACCCGGACCTGGTCGCCGAGCGCCTCGACGGAGGCCACCGGCCCGGTCAGGACGTTCACCCGGGTCTCGGGCGGCGGCTCCCGCAGGTGGACGCCGACCTCGGCGGGCCGCAACGCGACCAGCACCGCTCCGGGCGGAGCGTTCGGGGCCACCCGGAGCGCCCCGTGCACCGGTGCGCCCGGCAGACCTCCGCCGCCCCCGGCACCGGCGGTGCGAGGGTCGCCGCCGGCTGTCGGGCCGAGGGTGACCGTGCCGTTCGCGGCGGTTCCCGGGTAGAGGTTCAGGCCGGCGAGGCGGGCCACGTACGGCGTGCGCGGGCGCGTGATCACCTCGGCCGGCTCGCCTCGTTGGACCACCCGGCCGCCCTCGAGGACGGCCACCTCGTCGGCCAGGGTCAGGGCGTCCACCGGGTCGTGGGTGACCATCACGACCGGGACGTCCAGGGTGGGGAGCAGGGCGCGGATCTCGGCGCGGACCTCGAGCCGGGTGCCGGCGTCCAGGGCGGAGAGGGGCTCGTCGAGCAGCAGCATCCCGGGCCCGGGGGCGAGGGCCCGGGCGAGTGCCACCCGTTGCGCCTGCCCGCCGGACAGCGCGGCGGGGCGCAGGTGCGCGAACTCGGCCAGGCCCAGGCGGGCCAGCCATTCCAGCGCCGCCGCGCGGGCCGGGCCGCGCCGGGTCCGGTGGCGGACCCGGGGCCCGAACGCCACGTTGTCGACCGCGCTGAGATGCGGGAAGAGCAGGTAGTCCTGGAAGACGTAGCCGGCGTCGCGCCGCTCCGGGGGGACGTACCGCCCGGATGCCGGCTCGTCGAGCACCGTCCCGTCCAGGGTGATCTGCCCGTGGCGTAGCGGGACGAGGCCGGCCAGCGCGCGCAGCAGCGTGGTCTTGCCGGCGCCGTTGGGCCCGAGGACGGCGAGCGTGCGCCCGGGGGCGACGGTCAGCGCGGCGTCGAGGCGCAGGGTGCCCAGGTCGACGCCGATGCGGGCGTCCAGGCCCGTGGATTTCTCCGTCATGCGAGGCGCTGCGTTCGTCGGGCGTCCCACCAGTGGCCACGCAGGGCGACCAGGACGACGATGCTGACCACCAGCAGCACCAGAGACAGTGCCACGGCGGCGTCGGGGTCGGTCTCCATCGCCAGGTAGACCGAGAGGGGCATCGTCTGGGTGGTCTTCGGGAAGTTGCCGGCGAAGGTGATCGTCGCGCCGAACTCGCCCAGGGCCCGCGCCCAGCTCAGCACGGCACCGGCGGCGACCGCCGGCGCGACCATCGGCAGGGTCACCCGGAAGAAGGCCGTCGCCCGGCCGGCGCCGAGGGTGGCCGCCGCGTCCTCGAAGCGGCGGTCGGCGGCGCTCAGGGCGCCCTCGACCGACAGCACCAGGAACGGCAGCGCGACGAAGGTCTGCGCGATGATCACGGCGTTGGTCGTGAACGGGATCGTGACGCCGAACCAGTCGTCGAGGCGGTTGCCGACGAGGCCGCGCCGGCCCAGTACGAGCAGCAGCGAGACGCCGCCGACGACCGGCGGCAGCACCAGCGGGATGGTGACCAGCGCGCGCAGCAGGCCCCGCCCCGGGAAGGAGCCCCGCGCCAGCGCCCAGGCCAGCGGCACCCCGAACAGGACGCAGAGCACGGTCGTCACGGTGGCGGTGCGCACCGACAGCCACAGCGCGTGCCTGGTCGAGGGATCGCTCAGCAGATCGGGCAGCGCCTCCCAGGGAGCCCTGATGATCAGTGCGACGAGTGGCAGCAGGAGGAACACGGTGGCGAGCGCCGCCGGCACGGCGAGCGGCCAGGGAGCGCGGACGCGCACCTCGCGCCGCGCGCCCCGGCTGCCCCGCCGGCTGCCCCGCCGGCCCCGGCCGGCGCCGTCGCCGCGTCGGGGGAGCTCCGGTTCGACACCACCGGTCACCGCGGCGGGCACGGGTGGTGTCGAACCGGCCACCTGCCGTGCCGGACGGCCCAGAGTCACGCCGGCGGACCGAATCCCGCCTCGGTGAGCACCTTCGCGCCCTCGGTGGACAGCAGCGAGTCGACGAACTGCTGCGCGGTCTCGGTCTCGTCGGAGTCGGTCAGCACCGCGATCGGGTAGCTGGTCGTCGCGTTGACGTTCGCCGGGATCTCCACGCCGACCACGTCGGCGCCGGCGGCGGCCACGTCGGTGCGGTACACCAGGCCGGCGTCCACCTCACCGAGGCGCACGGACGTCAGCACGGCCTTGACGTCCTGACCGTAGGTGACGGGGGTGACCTTCTCGCCCGCCTTGTCGAGGACCGTGGTGGCGGCGACGCCGCAGGGCACCTGTGCCTCGCACAGCGAGACCTTCACGCCGGGCGTGTCGAGGTCGCCGATGTCGTCGATCCTGGCCGGGTTGTCCTTGGGTACCGCGATCTCGAGTGAGTTCGTCGCGAAGGTCGTCGGGTCCTTGGCGTGGCCCGCGTCCACGACCTCGGTCATGTTCTTCGGGCTCGCCGAGGCGAAGACGTCCGCCGGGGCACCCGAGTTGATCTGCTGCGCCAGCGCGGAGCTGGCCGCGAAGGAGAACTCGACCTTCGTCCCCGGGTGGGCGGCCTCGAACTGCTTGCCGAGCTCGGTGAACGTCTCGGTGAGCGACGCGGCGGCGAAGACCGTGATGGAGTGGGATTCCGGCGCGGCACCGGTGGTCGTGGCGGCCGGGGTCGCGGTGTCATCGTCGGACCCGCAGCCGGCGGCGGCGAGCGCGAGGGCGGGCACGAGGACGAGGGGGACGGCGAGGCGCGAAACGCGGGTGGACCTGCGAGAGGCTCGGATCATCGGCACGGATGCACGATACAGCCGCAATCGCGGTTTCTGAGTGGTGTATGTGCCGCGTTTACGGATAGGTAACCGCTGTCGCGCCTGGTGAGAGGGTGTAGGGGTGTCCAACGACCTGCGCGGCCGGGGCGCCGCGTTCCTCGACTTCTGGCGTGAGCGGCATCTGTGCACCCTGACGACGGTGCGCCTGGACGGCACGCCGCACGTCATCGCTGTGGGCGTCACGCTGGACGCGCAGGCCGGTGTCGCCAGAGTGATCACATCCCGCCGGTCACGCAAGGTCAGGCTGCTGGCCGGGCGCGGCGGGCTGGACGCAGCCGGGCGGGTCGCGGTGGCGGACGCGGGCTCGCGGGTCGCGGCGGTTCCTCCCACGACTTCCGGCGCGGGCGAAAAGCCTTCTGTTGACGGAGAAATGCCCGGTCGGCCGCTGTGGAACTCCCTGGCCGACCGAGGTGTGGAGCCGGTTGGCGGTGCGTCCGTGGCGGCGTCGGGTCGGGTCGGTGTGCCGGTCGCGGTGTGTCAGGTCGACGGCGGGCGGTGGTCGACGCTTGAGGGGTTGGCGGTCGTCCGGGACGATCCCGCGTCGGTCGCCGAGGCGGAGCGCCGTTACGCCGAGCGGTACCGCACCCCTCGCGTGAACCCCGACCGGGTCGTGGTGGAGATCGAGGTGACCCGGGTCCTCGGCTCGGTGTGAGGCACGCGTGCCCGTGCCGAGTGTGGATGGTCGCAGAACACGCGGGTTCTCGGGAAATTACCTGTCCGTCATGAGTCTGTAACACATGGGGTCGGGAACCGGCGCCGCGTGGCACGTCCCGGTCAGCACGTCCCAGACGGCACCGACATCCCCGGGAGCCCAGGCGCCACAGGCGTCACAGGCGCCGCAGGCCGGTGAGCACCCGGCCGAGCAGCCCAACCTCCTGGGTCGCGTCGGTCGTGTCGAGCTGCGAGATCTCCACCAGACCCGCCGACTCGGCGTCCGTCACCAGCACCCGCACGACGCCGACCGGTAGCCGAAGCTCCGCCGCGATCTCGATCACGGACTGCGGGCGCAGGCACATCTCGACGATCGAACGTTCGTCGAGGAGCAGCTCCGGATGCCGGCGCCGCCCGTGCGCGGTCGTGCAGACCATCGCCTCGAGTGCGAGCAGGCGGCTGGCGTGAGCCCGCCCGCGGGTGGCTGTGTAGGGCCGGACGAGTTCGCCGGATGGATCTGACCAGTCGTCGGTCACCGGGTGCGAGCTCCCGTCCCGCTAGAGGCCCGCGGGTGGTTCGTGGCGTCTGGCCGGGGTCAAGGCGTCGCGGGTGCGCTTGACCAGCACTGTCATCTCGTAGCCGACCAGTCCGATGTCGCAGGTGTTGCTCGCGAGGACGGCGAGGCACGATCCGTCGCCGACGGCCATCAACAGCATCGAGCCCTGGGCCATCTCCACGATCGTCTGTGTGACAGAGCCCCCGTCCACGAACTCGGCCGCCGCCAGGGTGAGGCTGAAAAGACCGGAGGCGATGGTGCCGAGCTGGCCGGCCTGCTCCCGTGGGAAACCGTCACAGACGGCGAGGAGATGCCCGTCGGACGACGCGACGATGGCGTTGGCGACGCCCGGTACCTGATCAACGAAATTGTTGATCAGCCAGTCCAGTGACGGGCTGTCGGGGATCGTCTCGGTCACTCGTCCTCCAGCCTATCGAGGGGTGAGCCGAACGGACGTTCGGCCCGGGTCGCGCCGGGGGGCACGACCGGAGGGGACGCGCCGGGCCCCCCGAGGCCGCGGGAGCCGGTGGTACGGGAATCGGTGGCATCGGTGGCATCGGTGTCGCGGGCGTGGTTCACACCTTCGTACAGCCGGGAGAGCCGGCCCCGGATCCACTCCGGCCGTACCTCGGGCGCGGGCTGCCCCCAGCCGGAGCGGTCCGGCGTGCCGCCCCGTACCGCCGGGCCCGGGATGTGCTCCGCCCCCGTGCCGCCGGACCGGGTGCCACCGGCCGCTGGGACGCGCATCGGCAGCCCCGCCCGGGTGGTTGGCAGCGCGGCGGGATCGACCCGCTCCGGCGGGCCCTGCAGCCGTGGGATCGGGCCCGTGGACGCGGCGCCGCCCGCGACCGTCCACCCTGCTCCGCTGCGCACCACGCGGTCGGTGGCACCCGGAACCACCGGGCGGACGGGCGGCGGGAGCGGCGCCGCGGCGGGCCGGGTGGGCAGTGCTCCGGCGGGCATGGACGTCGTCGGGTCGGCGGGGGTGGGCGGCGTGGGCGCGAAGCCGGCCGCGGGGGGCGCGGTCGGCATGGGCGCGAAGCCGGGCGTGGGTGATGTGGGCGGGGTGGACGCGAAGGCGGCCGCGGGGGGCACCGTGGGCGGGCCGGCCGGGGTGCCCGTGCCCGTCGCCGGCCGGTCGAACCAGGTGAACGGTGTCTCGGGCGCTTCGGACGGGAGCGGTTCGGGTGGGAGCGGTTCGGGCGGTAGCGGTGCCGCGGAACCGCCCACCAGATCCGGCACCAGCGGGTCCGGCACCAGCGGGTCCGGCGTGATCGAGCCGGATGCGGACGAGCCGGGCGAGGGTTCGCCAGGAACAGACGAGTCAGGCGGGGGCGGGCCGGCGGTGACCGGGTCCGGCGCGGCCCGTTCGCGCTCGCGGGCGCGGCCGGCCACGACCTCCTCGATCGGCGGCAGGTCCGACTCGCCCGCGGCGCCGGCGGATGCACCCGTCGCCGCTGCGGCCGCGGCGGAGGCGGCGGCTGTGCCCGGGATGCCACCCTCGGCCTTGGACGCCGTCCCGCGGGGCTTGAACCACGGGACCACAGGCGGGTTCGGCACCACCGGGGGCAGCGGAGCCAGGCCATGCGACGCCGGCGTCCGGGTGGCCGGGAAGCGAGGCGCCGGCTGTGCCGGAACCTCCGGAGGCGCGGCTGGCGCGGGGGGCGGGAGCGGGGCCGCCGCCGCGGGCGGCTGGGTGAAGGGGGCGGCCGGCATCCCCGCAGGCCTGTCGGTGAGCCCGTTCAGCGCGAGGAGACGGTTGAACTCATCGGTCGTCCCGCCGCGTTCGCTTGAGTCGAAGGACGCCGTGCGGGGCCGCTGGGGGAGCGGGCCAGGTACGCCCGGGTGCACCTGGCCGGCGGCACCGGCACCGGCACCGTGGCCGTGGCCGTGGCCGTTCAGTGACGCTGGCGCGCTCGGGCCGTTCCCGTTCGGGGACAGCGCCAGCGGCTGTCCCCGAACGCCTGCCGCGAGCGCCGCGCCGCCGCGCGGTGCGCCGGTTTCCTCGCCGTGCCGGGGGACGGCCGCGCTCGCCAGCAGGTTCGCCGGCAGGCCGACCAGCGCCTGCACCCCACCGCCCGACGCCGCGTCGAGCCGGACGCTGATCTCGTGCCGCTCGGCGAGCCGGGCGACGACGAACAGGCCGAGCCGCTCGGCGATGGAGAAGTCGAACAGCGGCGGGTGGGCGAGCCGCTCGTTGGCGGCGGCGATCTCCGCCGGGGGCATCCCCAGGCCGCGGTCGGTGATCGAGACCACCATCCCGCCGTCGGGGGAGCGGCGCGCCACGACCTCCACCGGCCGATGCGGCGGCGAGAACTGCGCGGCGTTCTCCAGCAGCTCGGCGATGAGGTGCACGACGTGGTTCACCGCGCCGGCCGTGATGCGGGCGTCGACCACCTCGACGATCTGGATCCGCTGGTACTGCTCGATCTCGCCGACGGCGGCCTGGAGGACGGCAGCGATCGACACCGGGGTCGCGCGGCGCCGGCCGGGCCCGGTGCCGGCCAGGACGAGCAGGTTCTCGCTGTTGCGCCGCATCCGGGTGGCCAGGTGGTCGAGCCGGAACAGGTTCTCGAGCTGCGCGGGGTTCTCCTCGGCCCGTTCCAGCCGGTCGATGAGGGCGAGCTGGCGCTCGATGAGGCTCTGGCTGCGGCGGGACAGGCTCAGGAACAGCGTGTTGACGCTGCGCCGCAGAACGGCCTGCTCGGCGGCCAGCCGCACCGCCTCCCGCTGGAGGTCGTCGAACGTCCGGGCCACCTCGCCGATCTCGTCCTTCGACCGGATGCCGATGGAGTGGATCCTGGTGTCGACCTGGCCCGCGCCGGCGGTCTGCAGCTGCTCGATGATGCGCGGCAGCCGCTCGTGCGCGACGTCGTGCGCGCCGTCGCGCAGTGCCCGCAGCGGACGGGTCATCGTGGCGGCGATCGCCATGGTCAGCAGCACCGCGGCCAGCGTGATCGCGATGATGAAACCGCCGATGAGCGCCGTGCGCGCCCAGGCGTCCGCGCGCAGCTTGTCGGCCTCGTCGATGACGTTCTGCGACAGCCCCGACTCGACGGTGCGCAGCAGCTCGATGTGGGTGGTGCCGGCGGCGAACCACTGCTCCGGGTCGACGTCGAGGTCGAGCAGGTGCTGGCGGTTGATGGCTCGGTCGGAGATCCGTTCGACGGTGAGCACCGCCTGGCCGTTGACCACCCGGTCGTAGCGGGCGCGGTCGTCGGCGTCGGCGACGTCCCGGAACGCCGCGCGCGCGGCGTCGGTCTGCGCCAGCAGGCTCGAGAGCGCGTCGGCCTGCCCGGTGTCGAAGTGCCCGACCTGGGCGACGGCGTAGAGCTCGGCCCGGACCTGCGACTCGACCTCCTTCACCTCGGACAGGTCGCGCAGCACCGTCGTCGTGTAGCCGAGGTCGCCGTCGACCCGGTCCGGCCCGATCCGCCGGTCGACCTCCCGCAGGTCGGCGATGGTCGTGGAGTACTGGTTCAGCACCGCCCCGAGGGGCAGGCCCGCGCCGTCGGCCGCGGCGCGGGCGCGCGGCAGCTCGTCGAGGCGGCGCCGCGCGCGCGGCGCAGCCGGGCCGGCGGCCGGGCCGAAGTTGTCGGACGCCTTCGCCAGCGCGCCGCGCACGGTGGCGACGGCCGCGTCGACCGAGCGGTGCTGCGCCGCCAGCCGGTTGACCCACTGCTCGCCGTCCGGCCGGTTCTGCCGCCCGCCGGCGACGAAACCGGCGGCGAGGTCCCGTTCCATCTGGAGCTCGTGGACCGTTGCCGCGATGTCGCGGCCCAGGGTGGCCGCGTGCACACCGCGGCCGTAGCTCGCCGCGTCGGAGATCCAGGTGACGGCGCCGAGGATGGCGACGCTGAGGAACGCCGCGGCGGGGATCGCGATCGACAGCAGCAGCCGGCGACGCACCGGGAGGTCGGCGACCCGGCCGCCCAGATCCCGCCGGCCGGCCCGGGCGACCCGGGTCAGCCGGGTGGCGCGCCGGCGCCGCGCCGAGGGGCGGACGGTCCGCGGAGACCTGCCGGACCCGGCGCGATGAGGCGCCCGGGAGCGCCGGTCGGCCCGGGACCCGGGAGCCCCGGGGGTGCCCTGTGCTCCCTGCGTGCCCGGGGCCGCGGATGCCTCGGGGGCGGCCTGCCCAAGGCTGGAAAGCTCGGCTGCCTCGGTCATCGTGCTCCCCCGTCCGATGTGGTGGGCGGCGTCGGCCGGTGGCCCGACGGCCGCCGGCAGACCGCCGCCGCGTCGTGCCCTCTGCCGCGCAGCAATACCACGTCGCCCACCTCTCGGGGTCCGTGCGCCCTACTGGCTCCACGCACGTTCAACCATGCCGGCCGGGAAATCGTATTTCCCGGTGCAGTCGACACTATGCGAGGGGGGCGAGCCGGAAGGAACCTTCCTTTGTTGGGGCTTGATCCGCCTCCCGTTGTTCTTGTCGGGGGGTGAACTGGCTAGAGTGGCCTCGCATTGCGCGGGTCCTTGTCGGCGCCGCGCCGTCGGTACTCTGACCGCTGTACCGCGTGGAGCGCTGTACCGCGTGTCTGAACGTGCGCCTGGAAGATGACGACGTGGGGGACGAGCCATGGCCATCGTGTCGCGGTCGCGCGTCCTAAGCGTTGCGATCGCAGCGGTTCTGCTGCTGGCGACCGGCTGCTCCGGGGATTCGAATTCCAACGGTACCGGGGTTTCCGGCGTCGTCAAGATCGGCCTGTTGGCTCCGCTCGGCGGAGCGAACGCGGAAGCCGGCCGGGACGCTCAGCGCGGCGCGGATCTCGCCGCCTCGGTCGTCAATGCCGGCGCGGACGCCGATCTCGCCTCGACGGGCATCTGGGGCGCCGGCCGCGCCGCCTCGCTGTCCATCGTGACAATGGACACAGAAAGCGATCGGCAGCGTGCGGTTGATGCTACAGACCGCCTGGTCGCCGAAGAGCGTGTCGCCGGCATGGTCGGCGCGTTCGACGCCGAGGCGACGCTGGATGCCAGCCAACGCGCCGAACGCCTCGGAACACCATTCGTAAGCGGTGACGTTCCGTTGAGTGCGCTAACAGAACGTGGGCTGAGCTGGTTCTTCCGTTCCGGTCCGGACGTGCGGAGCTTCGGTGGCGCGTTCCTTTCCCTGCTGCGTGGCGCGGAACGGGACGGCGTCGCCCGTCGGCGGGTGGCCGTTCTTTACGGCGACCGGCCGGAAGGCCACGACCTGCAGGCCATGCTCCAGGAACTGGCCGAGGAGACCGACGTCCAGCTGGTCGCGCAGGAGCGCTACGCGCTGGGCGACGGGGACCTCACCGACGAGGTGGGCAGGATCCGCGCCGCCGCGCCCGACATGGTGCTCTTCGGGGCGCTGCCCGGTGCCGGCCGTGTGCTCGGCGACGCGCTGAGCGGCCTCGGCTACGCCCCGCCCGGGATCGTCGTATACGGGGCCGCGGCGGAGGCGGTGCCGCTGGCCTCGATGCCCGGTCTCGACGGGCGGGTGAGCCGGCAGGTCGGGTGGTCGTCGCTGGTCGCGCAGGCGAACCCGCTGGCGGCCCAGGTGTCGAAGCGCTACCAGAGCGCCTACGGCGGGCCGATGACAGAGGCCGCCGCGGCCGCGTACACGGCGGTCATGGTGCTGGCCCGGGCGATCGGCGCCGCGGGCGGTCTCGAGCCGGAGCGGATCAGGTCGGCGCTGGTGGCGACGAACGTGCCCGGCGCGGAGACGGTCATGCCCTGGGAGGGCGTCCGCTTCGACGTGACGCACCAGAACGCGCTGGCCGCGACGGTGGTCGAGCAGGCCACTGGCAGCCGGTTCGCCGTGGTCTACCCGCGGGAGCTCGCCACGGCCGCCTTCGCCTGGCCGGCGACGGACCCCGGCGGCCGACCCGCCGGCGCGGGCGCGACCACCGGCTCCAGCGGGGGCGCGGGAACCGGCTCGGGCCGCGCCGACGCCCGCAGCGAGGGATGAGTGGTGTCCACACCGAGCGAACCATCCCCCACCGGCCCCGCGCCGCTGCTGACGCTCACGGCGGCCGGCAAGCGCTTCCCGGACGGGACGACCGCCCTGACCGGCGTCGACCTGGCCGTGAGCCGCGGTGACTTCGTCAGCCTGGTCGGCCCCTCGGGCTGCGGGAAGAGTACGGTGCTGCGGCTGGCCTCCGGCCTCACCGAGGCCACGGTCGGCGCGGTCGACCGGGGGACGGACCGGATCAGCTACGTCTTCCAGGACCCGACGCTGCTGCCCTGGCGCAGCGTGCGGCGCAACGTCGAGATGCTGGCCGAGGTGACCGGCGTCCCCCGGGACGCCTATCGGCCCACCGCGGCCGAGCTCATCGAGCTGGTGGGTCTCGCCGGGTTCGAGCGGCACCGGCCGAGGTCGTTGTCCGGCGGCATGCGGATGCGGGTCTCGCTGGCCCGCTCACTGGTGCTCGCCCCGGAGCTGCTGCTGCTCGACGAGCCGTTCGGCGCCCTCGACGAGCTCTCCCGCGAGCGGCTCAACGACGAGCTGCTCCGGTTGTTCGGCCTGGGCCGCTTCGGGGCGGCTGTCTTCGTGACGCACTCGGTCGCCGAGGCGGTGTTCCTGTCGACGAAGGTGATCGTGATGTCTCCCCGACCGGGCCGGATCGTCGCCGAGCTGGACGTCCCGTTCCCCTACCCGCGGCCGGCGGACATCCGCTTCACCGACGAGTTCACCCGGCTGACGGCCCGCGTCTCGCGGCTGCTGCGCGCGGCGGAGCCGGCATGACCGCGGACACCACCGCCCCCGAGGACACCACCGCCCCCGCGGCGATCGCCGGCCCCGGACGGGCCGGGCGCCGCCCGTTCTGGCGGTCGGTGGACGTCCTCGGCCCCGTGGCGATGTTCGGGCTCATGATCGGTGTCTGGTACCTGGTGAGCCTGGTGCTGCTCGACCCGAAGCGCCGGTTCCTGCTGCCCCCGCCGCACGCCGTCGTGGACGTCGCCTTCCTCGACCGGTACAACCTCGAACAGCTGCTGCGTGCGTTGTGGCTGTCCACCTCGGTCGCGCTGACCGGCCTGGGGATCTCCATCGTCCTCGGCATGGCGCTGGCCGTCCTCATGAGCCAGGCGCGCTGGATCGAGCGTTCGGTGTATCCGTACGCCGTGGTCCTGCAGACGATTCCGACGCTCGCGATGGTGCCGCTCATCGGTTTCTGGTTCCACTACGGCTTTGTCAGCCGAGTGATCGTCTGCGTGCTGATCGCCCTCTTCCCGATCATCAGCAGCACGCTGTTCGGGTTGCAGTCCGTCGATCGCGGCATGCTGGACCTCTTCGCGTTGCACCGTGTTCCGAGGTGGGTGCTGCTGGTGAAGCTGCGGCTTCCCGCGGCGCTGCCGGCGACCTTCTCGGGTTTCCAGGTGTCGGCCGGCCTGGCCGTGGTCGGTGCCGTGGTCGGCGACTTCTTCTTCAAACAGGGTGACCCAGGGATCGGTGTACTGATAGATCTGTACCGGGCTCGGCTGATGACGGAGCAGCTTCTCGGCGCGGTCATTCTCGCGTCGCTGCTCGGGGTGGCCGTCTTCGTCTTCTTCGGCTACCTGTCGCGGCTTGTCACCGGGGCCTGGTACGGCTCCGAAATCCCCTGAGACGCAGCCGGTACACCGTGTGCGCGAGACCCCACGTGTGCGTGCTCCGGCGCGGGCGGACCGGCCCCGGATTCGTCCGGCCCGCCCCTGGATTCGGGCGGCCCGCGCCCGGATTCGGCCGAACCGCCCTGGTCGGTCGGACAACAGAGGTCGGCCGGACAACCGCGGTCAGTCGGCCTCGCCCCGCCGGATCCGGCCCGTCTCCCACTGTGCCGGCGCCCTCCTGGACCCCGTGAAACGCACACTTCCCTGAAAGGCGAGAACATGAGACGAACAAAACTGGGCGTGGTGGCCCTGGGCGCGACGGCGGCACTGGCACTGGCGGCCTGCTCCGGGGACTCGACGACGGGCGAGAGTGGTTCCGGCGGTGAGCGGGCGCCGGCGGCCGAGGCGGGTGGTGCCCTCGACCTCGCCGGGGTCTGCCCGGAGAACGTGGTGATCCAGACCGACTGGTTCGCCGAGTCCGAGTACGGCTTCCTCTACGAGCTGATCGGCCCGGACGCCAAGATCGACACCAGTGGCAAGCGCATCTCCGGCTCGTTGGTCGCCCAGGGCAAGGACACCGGTGTCAACGTCGAGGTGCGCTTCGGCGGGCCGGCCATCGGCTTCGAGCAGGTCAGCTCCCAGCTCTACCTCGACCCGGAGATCGACCTGGGCCTGGTCTCCTCGGACGAGGCGATCCAGAACTCCAAGGGCCAGCCGACCATGGCCGTCTTCGCCCCGTTCGAGGTCAGCCCCATCATGATCATGTGGGACAAGGCGAAGAACCCGAACTTCCACACCCTGGTCGACATCGGCCAGACCGACACGAAGGTCCTGTACTACGAGACCGACACCTACATGCAGTACCTGCTCGGAGCGGGCATCCTGCGGGCCTCCCAGGTCGACGGCAGTTACGACGGCGGCCCGTCGCGCTGGGTGACCGAGGACGGCGCCGTCGCGCAGGGCGGGTTCGCCACCTCCGAGCCCTACATCTACAAGAACGAGCTGGATGACGGGCGCAGCTACGACGTCGACCTCCAGCTGATCAACGACACCGGGTACCCGGTGTACGGGCAGGCCCTGTCGATCCGCACCGGGGACAAGGAGACCCTCGCTCCCTGCCTGAAGAAGCTGATCCCGATCGTTCAGCAGTCGCAGGTCGACTTCGTGAGCGACCCGGCCGAGACCAACGCGCTCATCATCAAGGCCGTGCAGGCCGACGACGTCTCGGTGTGGAACTACTCGCCGGGCCTGGCCGAGTTCGCCGTCACCACGATGAAGGAGCGTGGCCTGGTCGCCAACGGGCCGAACGCGGCCGTCGGCGACATGGAGGAGGACCGGCTGACCCGGATGATCGAGATCCTCGAGCCGATCTTCACCGGCCAGCGCAAGGAGCTCAAGGCCGGCCTGGCGCCCGGTGACCTGTTCACGAACGAGTTCATCGACACCTCGATCGGCCTCAAGTGACCCCACCACCGGCGGGTCCCGCTCCGCTGCCCGCCGACTTCGTCGTGCGGGCCCGGCACGTCCTGACCATGGGGCCCCGCGGCCACCTGCGGGACGCCGCGGTCGCCGTCGTCGGCGGGCGGATCGCCGCCGTCGACACCACGGCGGACGTCCGGGCGCGGTTCGCGGACCTGCCGGTGGTCGGGGACGGCGGCGGGATCCTGATCCCGGGGCTGGTCAGTGCGCACGGCCACTTCTCCGAAGGGCTCGTCACCGGCATCGGTGAGACGCACACGCTGTGGGAGTGGTTCGTCCGCGTCGTCGAGCCCATCGAGGGGCACCTCACCCGGGACATGGCCTACGTCGGGACGCTGCTCAAGGCGGCCGAGCTGGCCTGTTCCGGGGTGACGACGGTCGCCGACATGTTCTGCTCGGCGGCCGGGACCACCCCGGTCACCCCCGGGGTGGTCGACGCCCTCGACGCCGTCGGCCTGCGCGGCGATGTGTCGTTCGGCCCGGCGGACTCGGCGAACCCCCGGCCGGTCGCGGCCGTCCTCGCCGAGCACGCCGCGCTCGCCGACGCGGCCCGCAACTCGCGCCGCACCACCTTCCGGGTGGGCCTGGCGACCGTGCCGTCGAGCAGCGACGAACTGCTCGACGAGACGGCCCGGCTGGTCGCGGAGACCGGCCGGCTGCACGTCCACCTGCACGAGATCCGCGAGGAGGTGACCGCGTCGCGGACGACGCGCGGCACCGGGTCGATCGAGTTCGCCGCGCGGCGCGGGCTGCTCGACGCGCAGGTCGTGGCCGCGCACTGCGTGTGGCTCGACGACACCGACGTAGAACTGCTGCGCCGGCACCGGGTCGCGGTCGCGCACTGCCCCGTCTCGAACATGATCCTCGCCAGCGGGGTGTGCCAGGTCCCGCGGCTGCTGCGCGACGGGCTCACCGTCGCGCTCGGCGTGGACGGCGCGGCGAGCAACGACAGCCAGAACATGCTGGAGACGGCGAAAATCGCCGCCCTGCTGCAGAAGGTGCACCACCTGCAGGCGACGGCCCTGACGGCGCCGACGGTGCTGCGGATGGCGACCATCGAGGGTGCGCGGGCGCTCGGGCTCGCCGACGAGGTCGGCTCCCTGGAGGTCGGCAAGGCCGCCGACCTGGTCTACCTCGCCGAGGCGAGCCCGTCGCTGGCACTCGTGCACGACCCCTACCAGGCGGTCGTCTACTGTGCCTCCCCGCGGGACGTCACCGGGGTGTGGGTGGCCGGTGAGCGGGTCGTCGTCGACGGGCGACTGGCCACCGTCGATCTCGGGCCGGTCCTGCCGTGGGCGCGTGAGCTGGCCGTCGAGCTCGCCAGCCGGGCCGGGCTGGACTCCGAGCTGCGCTCCGCCGCGGCCGGCCCGCCAGTGGAAGTAGTGCCCGGCGCGGCGCGGTGAACGACGGTTGGGGTCCTTTCGGACATTAGACTGCGCACTCCGGGCGGCGCGGTGCGGGAGGTGCGGTGATCGCTGGGGTTGCGGGGCTGGCCGCGGCGGCTTCCTCTGTCGGCATGCTGATCGTCACTGCGGACGGCCGGGTGGCGTGGGTCAACGACGCCCTCGTCGACCTCGTCACCGGGACGCGGAACCCCGACTCGCCGTTCGAGGCGCGGCTCGCGGTCGCCGAGGCCGGCCTGCCGCTGACCGGGCTGCATCCGGCGGCCCCGCCCGCCGTCCTCGACTGGGCCGGCACCGACGGCGAGCCGCGCCGGCTGCGCATCAGCTGCCGCGACATGAGCGCCGGGCAGCCCTCGGAGCTGCTGCTCTTCGAGATCGTCGACCTCACCGGCGAGGCCGCCGACGCCGCGCGGGCCGCCGAGGTCGCCGTCACCGAGGCCGCCCTGGCCGCCCTGGCGGCCGGCCAGCGCCCGGCGCCCGCCGACTCCGGCCTCGCGGAGGATCTCCCGCCCGCCGGGTCCTCCGGCCCGGCCGCCGGCGGCCGGGACACCGACGCGGCGGGCGGCCTCGATCCCGAGGATGCCGCCTGGCTCGACGCCGCGGCGGCGATCGTGCTGGCCGCGGGCACCGAGGCGCCGTCCTCGGCCCAGCCCGGCGGCGGCCCCGAAGCGGCGGATGCCGGGTACGCCCTCGACCACCCGGACAACGCCCTCGACCACGTCGCCGACCACGGCGTCGACCACGCGGCCGGCGGCGCACTCCCGGCCGCCCCCGCCGTCGACCCGCTCACCGGGTTCGCCACCCGGTACGCCATGGCCGAGGAGCTGGACGGCCGTATCGCGGCCGCGGCAACCGCCGCCGCCGCCGGCACGGCGGTCGAGGCGGAGACCTCGGGCCCGGCGGGCCCACCGGGCTGCCTGCTGCTGCTCGACGTCGACCACCTCGCCGACGTCAACGACCTGCAGGGCCACACCGCGGGCGACGCCGTCCTGCGCGGGCTCGCCCACAGCCTGCGCGCCGAGCTGCCCGAGGCGATGCTCGGCCGGCTCGGCGGGGATGAGTTCGCCGTCCTCCTGCCCACCGGTGGCGGCGGCGAGGGGCTGGCCGTCGCCGAGCGGCTGTGTGCCGCGCTCGCCACCAGGCCCGTCGCGCCCGGCGAGCTCCCGGCCCGGGCCACGGTCAGCATCGGCGTCGTCCCGCTGGACCTGGCGGCCGGCAGCGAGGCCGCGTTCGCCTGGGCGGATCTCGCGCTGCGGGAGGCGAAGCGGGCCGGGCGCAACCGGGCCCGGCTGTTCACCCGGGAGCAGTACGACGAGGCCGCGCTGCGGGTGACGGTGACCAGCCGGGTCGCCGCCGCGCTCGACAGCGGGCAGATGTCGCTGGACGTGCTGCCCCTCGTCGATCTCGCCAGCCGCGAGGTGGTCGGCTTCGAGCTGCTCTCCCGGCTGCGGGACGGCGTGTGGCCCGAGCTCGGGCCGCGGGGCTTCCTCGCGGCGGCCGAGCACACCGACCTGGGCCTGCACCTCGACCGGTGGGTCGTCCTCCGGGCGGTCAACGCCCTGGTCAGCGGCGTGCCGGGCCGGCTGTACGTCAACCTGGCCGCGCGGTCCCTGCACGACCCCGCCTTCGGTGACTTCGTGCTCTCCACCCTGCGGGACGGCCGCGTCGACCCCTCCCGGCTGGGCCTGGAGATCTCCGAGAGCGCGGCGGTGGCCAGTCCGGACGCGGCCCGGCGGCTCGCCGAGCAGCTCGGCGCCGCCGGCTGCCCCGTCCTGCTGGACGACTTCGGGATGCAGACGGGCGCGGTCGTCGCGCTGCGCAACCTCCCGCTGTGGGCCGTGAAGATCGACGCGAACGTCGTCCGCAACGCCGACGCGAACCCGCGCGACCGCTCCCTGGTGGAGGCGGTCGTCCAGATCGCGCGGACGGCCGGCATGCTGGTCATCGCCGAGGGGGTGGACCGCGCGTCGCTGCCGCAGGTGCTGCTCGACCTTGGTGTGGGCCTGGCGCAGGGCTATCACGTCGGCCGTCCGCGCCGCCTCACCGAGCTGCTCGGCGGCCCGGACGGCGACGACGTCACGACGGTGATGAGCCTCGGCAACCGGCGGTGACGGCTGTCCTCTGAGCGGCCGCACGCCGGGCAGACGGGGCGATGCGGCTTAGAAGGGCCGCGCCGCGCACCGGGTGCCGTCACTGTGCGTAGTGTCAGCCGCATGGTGGGAAGCGCCGGAAGCGGCGCGGCCGTGCCGCGTGCCCTGCTGGTGGCCGCCCTGCTTCTGGGGCTGCTCCTCTGCCTGTCCGGCCCGCCGCCCGCCGGCCCGGCCCGGGCAGGCGTGGTCCTGGCCGGCGGGTCCACCGGCGTGGCACCGCCCGCGGCGCCCGATGAGCCGGGCCCGTTCACCGCCGGCTACCAGACCCTGACCGTCTCGGATCCGGGGCGCCCGGGCCGGCTGCTGACCACCTCGGTCTGGTACCCGGGCGCTCCAGCGCGCCTCGGCCCGGTGGCGCTGCCCCCGGCCGCGCAGTACCCGGCCGCGCAGTACCCGGTGGCGCGTTACCCGGTGGTGCCGGGCGTGGACGTGTCGTCGGCGCTGGCCCACGAGGAGATACCGGTGGCGCCGGGCCGCTTCCCACTCGTGGTCGTATCGCACGGCAGCGCCGGCAGCCGGGTGCAGCTCGCCTACCTGGCCGAGGCATTGGCGACGCACGGCTTCGTCGTGGCCGCGCCGGACCATCCCGGCGACACCATGATCGAGGCGGCCGAGGGCCGGCAGGCCCCGCTCGTCGAGCTCGCCAGCGACCGGCTGCTCGACGTCTCGGCGGTGATCAGCGCGTTCACGAAGCCGGACTGCCCGCTGTCGCGGATGGTGCGCGCGGACGAGGTCGGCGTCGTCGGGTTCTCCTTCGGCGGGCTGACCTCGGCGGTCTCGACCGTGGGCTTCCTGCGGGCGCCGGCCGACCCGCGGGTGCGGGCCGTGGTCGGGATCGCGCCGGCCACCGAGGTCGTACCGGAGCGGGAACTCGACCGGGTGCGCGTCCCGGTGCTGCTCGTCGGCGGCAGCGACGACCTGGCGGCGCCGGTGGAGCGCAACGCCGGGCGCACCTTCGACGGGCTCCACGGCGCGCACCCGCGCTACCTGGTCACGGTGACGGGCGGGATGCACAACTCGTTCACCGAGATCTGCGCCCAGGCCGCGGCGGTGCGCGACCGCCCGGTGCCCGAGGGCGTGCGGGTGCGGCTGGAGGTGACGGCGGAGGTGACCTGCCGGCCGCCGGCTGTCGACATCGACCGCGCCCACCGCCTGACGACCTACTACACGGTGGCGTTCCTGGAGCGCCGGCTGCTCGGGGCCACCACCTACGACTCGTTCCTCACCCCGGCCGCCGCCCGCCGGTTTCCCGAGGCGCTGTTCCACGCCGCCGGTTGAGCGCCCGCGGGCTCCGCGGGCCTTCGGGGTCCGTACCTTCGGAGCCCGCCAGGGCCCACGGCGTCCGCGGAGCTTGGGGAGCCCATGATGTGCCAGGGCTGTCAGGGTGGACACTGCTGTGGTCTGATCAGGTGGGCGTGCGCGTGTGACCTGCGGCGACGCCCTGCACGTGCGGGCGCGCCGCGGCCCGGCGCGGCGAAACGGGTGACCGCCGCCGACACCGGCGGCTACGGTGGCCCGACCAGCCGGTGGCCGGGTGGCCGCCGGTGGGGTGTAGGGCAACGCTCAGGGGCACGGCGATGTGACCCGCGAGGAGGTCGGCCAGTATGTCCGCTCGCCAGGTACGGCGGTTTCATCTCGAGCGTGATGTCGACGTGTCCGGAGTGTCCGGCACGGGTTCGGTCGCCTTCGGGGCGCAGGCTCCCGATGGCACCTGCGTCCTGTGGTGGAACTCCGAGCACGGGTCGGTCGCGATCTATCCGTCGATGGAGACGCTGCTCGCCATCCACGGCCACGCCGGGATGACGAGAGCGGTCTACATCGACTCCCCGCCCGCGAGCCCGCACGGCGCCGGTGCGCAGCCGGCGCCCCGGGCGGCCCGCACCGGCGGCTGGCGGTCGGTGGCGGCACGGGGCGGCCGTGGCGGGCGCGCCGCCCGCACAGGAAACGGGCGGCCGGCCCGGCCGTCGTGGAGCGTCACCACGGGATCCGTCGCCGCGCGGATGGTCGCCCGGGGCGGCGCGGCGCGCGCCCTGTCCGTTCAGGTGAGCGGTCGGAAGCACGGCACGGTCGGCCCGTCGGGGTCGATCGTGTAGAGCGCGAGGGTGCCCGCCATGTCCTGCGGGTCCACGCCGATGATGTTCATGTCATCGACGACACCCGCCATCACGCCGAGTGCGTGGCGCAGCAGCACGGGCGCCAGCCCGCGCGGGTTGTCGACGCGTGAGTGGAACTCGACGGCGGTGTCACGGTCCGCGGTCAGGGCGGCCAGGGTGCCGAGCCTGATCCGGTCGGTGAGGATCTCCCAGACCCGTTCCGACTCCGGCGCCTCCGGGCTGCGCCACACCGTCCGGTAGGACATCGCGGAGATCACCGCGGACGGGGACTGCCCGGTGCGCAGGTGGATCGTGACCGTCCACATGGCGAGCAGCCAGCACAACGCCCCCATCGTTCGGTGTGGATCGTCATCGGCCCGTTCGGCCAGGTGTTGTTCGGCGGCATACCGGGTGTGTGGCGACAGCCACGCCACGACAAGGCGTTCGACGTCGACCACGTCAATCATGGGGAGCTCGTTGGGATGGGGACGGGCAAGTGCTGCAGCCCGCCGTGAACTTGTGTCGACCAGGGCCAACGCCCCCGCATCCGGGAGAGTCTGCCAGGCGAGTCCCGACAGCGGCATGGCGCACACCGTAACGTGGCGTGCGCCATTCCACCACCAGCGTTGGTGAAAGGTTGGGGTCGTTCGTGTTTCCGACCCCACCCTTCTGTGCCAGCCGAGCCGTTTTTCGTGCCGGCAAAGCCGATTCTGTTCCCGGCTGGTCGCCCTCGGTTCCGCCTGTGCGACGTCGTGTGCCCACCGGCGTGCCCTGCGTGGTGACGCGAGGGCACGCCGGGCCCACCGAGGTGCCTGTCCGTTGGTGCCTGTCCGTCGGTCTCTGTCCGCCGGTGCCTATTCGCCGAGCAGGTCGATGACGGTGCTGGGT
>NZ_CASGGV010000223.1:0-590 GCF_949319125.1 Frankia sp. Hr75.2
ACCTCAACGTGTTCGACGAATGCGTACGTCCCGTCGTCGAAGCCGGCCTCGCCAAGATTATCTCCGCCCCCTACCCGATCTCGCCGAGCCTGTCGGTCGAGGCAGCACCCGGTCACACCTTCGGACACTCGATGCTCCGCCTCACCTCCGAGGGTGCGCATGCCTACCTCACCGGGGACGCGCTCCATCACCCGGCCCAAGTGTCCAGGCCGAAGCTGCACCTGCCAGGCTGCGACGACCTCGCAGCAGCCATAGAAACCCGCCGGAGGCTGTTCAGCAGGCTGTACGAAGAAGACGCACTGCTGTTCCCAGCCCATTTCGCCGCACCACACTACGGCCGTCTCGACCTCGACGGCGACGAATTCGTGTTCCTCCCCGGCAATGCGACCCGAGGCAGTGACAGACGAAACCGACACGTCAACCTCACATCGAGGACGGAGAACCAACAACCGTCGTTCTAGCGATCTCTTACTGGCCTCACCTTGCGGACCGCCCATCACGCCGGCGTACTCAACCACGGCGACACGCTCGACCGAGCACTCACCACCGAACTCGTTGACGACCCTGAACGCCTCGAAACGCGCATATCT
>NZ_CASGGV010000224.1:0-588 GCF_949319125.1 Frankia sp. Hr75.2
TCCGCAGCCAGGTCACGTTGTCGATTCCCGCACGCTGCGCCGCCTCACGGGCATGGGAGATCATGTCCGGCTCCGGGTCGAGGCCCACAGCCGTCTCGAAGAGGCCGGCTACCAGCAAGGTCAGCGAGCCCGGTCCGCAACCGACATCCAGCAGCCGCCCGACCGGAGCGGCCCCGAGCACGGCGCGCAAGGTCTCGGCAAGTGCGGGCGGATAGGGCAGCCGTCCGGCGGCGTAGAACTCGGCGCTACCCGCGTAGAGGGTCTCGTCCCACTCGGACACGCTGACTGATACTGCGGGCCCGCGTCTCCTGACATCCGCTCCCAGCATGACCGTGCGCGTTCGATGCTCGCGGCCACTGAAGACCGCCGCCTACACCGCACCCGCACCCGCACCCGCACCCGCACCCGCACCGATAATCACAGCTCCGTCCGAGGCTCCGTGTCCAGACGCGACGGTGGCCTACTCGCTGCCCCGCGGGTGAGCTACGGCGAGCACCAGGCCGTCACGGTCAACGACTCGAACCGCGTCGATGGCATCCGCTGGGATCGAGCTCGCTCCGACGACATCAGCCTTCGTTGTCGGCGTCA
>NZ_CASGGV010000225.1:0-579 GCF_949319125.1 Frankia sp. Hr75.2
TCCGGGGCCTGTTCGAGGATGACGTGCGCGTTTGTCCCACTCACCCCGAACGACGACACCGCGGCACGGCGCGGCCGCCCCAGATCCGGCCACACCACCGGCTCCGTCACCAACGACACCGCGCCCGCGGACCAGTCCACCCGCGAGGATGGCGCGCCCACGTGCAGCGTCTCGGGTACGACCCCGTGCCGCATCGCCTGCACGGTCTTGATCACACCGGCTACCCCGGCCGCCGCCTGGGTGTGCCCGATGTTCGACTTCAACGACCCCAGCAGCACCGGACGGTCCGCGGAACGCCCCTGGCCATAGGTGGCGAGCAGCGCTCCCACCTCGATCGGATCCCCAAGCCGGGTGCCCGTCCCGTGGCCCTCGACGACATCGACATCCGCGGCCGTCAGACCCGCGTCCGCCAACGCCGCCCGAATCACCCGCTCCTGCGACCGGCCACTCGGCGCCGTCAACCCGTTCGACGCACCATCCTGATTCACCGCCGAACCACGCACCACCGCCAACACACGACGACCATGACGACGCGCGTCCGACAACCGCTCCAGCAGCAGGACACCCACACCCTCGGCC
>NZ_CASGGV010000226.1:0-567 GCF_949319125.1 Frankia sp. Hr75.2
CTAGAGACAGCCCTAGCTTTGCAGACATGGCCCTGGTGGGGATCAACGAGGTCGCGGAGATGATCGGGGTGTCGCGGACACGAGCCGATCAGCTCTCTCGGCGACCGAGCTTCCCCGATCCGAAAATCCGTCACGTACGGGTACGTATGTGGGAGAAGTCGGACATAGCGGCATGGCTGGATCGGTACCGGCCGGGATGGCGGGGCGATGAGCCGCACCAGTCCGACGAATCCCCGCCAGCCTCGCCGGATGACTAGGACTCCGAGCGGTTCTCCTGCGCACATCGTTCGGGCACCCGAGGGCCGGCCTCCTTTGCGGCCGTCCCACATGGTCTGACCAGGTCAGATGCTCGCGCCCGGCCCCACTGATACGGCTGCCGGTCGCATTCCTAAGTGGTCTGGCCCGTAAGTCTTTCGGGGGTTGACGGCTGGCGGGGTGTGGGGTCGGTCAGAGGTCGGGGATTGACAGGTAGAGGTCGCAGGCGCAGTCGAGGGTGTCTTCGGGGGTGCCGGTGAAGGTGCCGGTGGGCAGGACGGCGTCTTGGTAGCCGTCTTTGCTGGCCAGGTA
>NZ_CASGGV010000227.1:0-564 GCF_949319125.1 Frankia sp. Hr75.2
TGCCTGCGCACGGGCCGCGCGCTGCGGATGCCACGCGCGCGGGCCGGACGCCGCGGCGACGGCATGGTCACGCCCGAGGTGCGGATCGGTGCCCGGCCGGTCGAGGCCGCGGACCGGGCGGTCGCGGGGCACTGGGAAGGAGACCTGATCATCGGATTGAACCGGTCCGCGATCGGCACGCTGGTCGAGCGCACCACCCGGCTCACGGTCCTGCTGCACCTGCCCCGCATGGACGGCTACGGCCACGAACCGCGGGTGAAGAACGGTCCGGCGCTGGCGGGCCGCGGCGCCGACGCTGTCCGGGACGCGATCACACGAGCGTTCGCGGAGCTGCCCGAGCAGCTGCGTCGGACCCTGACCTGGGACCGCGGCAAGGAGATGGCCGGACACGCGGCACTGACCGCCGGCACGGGTCTCGGGGTCTACTTCGCCGACCCGCACAGCCCCTGGCAGCGCGGCACGAACGAGAACACCAACGGGCTGCTGCGCCAGTACTTCCCCAAGGGCACCGACCTGTCCCGCTGGACCCGCCACGAACTCGCCACCATCGCCGCGACCCTCAAC
>NZ_CASGGV010000228.1:0-538 GCF_949319125.1 Frankia sp. Hr75.2
GAGTTCGAGCCTGATGTCACGGGTGCGCTCGGAGGACCGGCCGGTCGCCGACGTCTCCCGCAGAAGTCCGCGCAGGTCACGCTCGAACGCCCCCCGCCGGTCACCGAACAGGTGGGGGGCCGCGCTGGACAGCGAGAACACCGAGGCGACCACCTCGTCGGCGCCGCGTTCGACGACGAGCCCGCCGGCCACGTCCAGCCGAGTGGGTTCCTGGAACCCCGCCGCCCGAAAGATGTCGCCCTCTCCTGAAAGGGTGCCCTGGGGCAGCACACCTCGCCCCGCCCGCCGGAGCGGGCCGAGGTAGTCGCGGACGAGCGAGACGATCGCCTCCCGGGGCGGCCGGGGATGCGGCAGCGCCTCGTCACCGGGAACGCCCTCGTGTGCGTGGTGGCGTGGACGAACACACACATGCCGCCGTCCGGTACCAGCATCCGGCGGACCGCGGCAGCGACCCTGGGGCGGTCGAGCCATTGGAACGACTGGGCGAAGGTGACGACCCGGAAGGCACCAAGCCCGCCTGGCAGGTCCTCGGCGCGCA
>NZ_CASGGV010000229.1:0-531 GCF_949319125.1 Frankia sp. Hr75.2
CTGTGGGAGCCCGGGGGTGAGATCCCCCCGGGCTACCCGACCCACGTTGCTACCCGCGTGGTCGGCTGCCGGCCATCATGGGTAGACCATCGACAGCGGCGCGAGCACAGCCACCTCGAAACGGGAATTGAAGGTCATGATGGGCGATACCAGCCGACTCGACGCAATCGCTGCCCGCCTGCTCACCGCGGAGCGCGCCAACCGTGGCGTCCGACACCTGGCCAACGCGGCGGTCGAAATCGGAGAGACGGTGGACACCGCCGGCGCTGTCGTCATCCTTTCCGAGTACCGCCAGGCGTACCGCGAGGTGCATGACGTGCTCACTAACGGTGACCCGGTCGATATCGTTTACCTGGCCTCACAGCTCGACCCATCCTGACCCAGTCTTCCAGGTTTACCTGCGTCGGCACTGTTGTGTCGTGAGGTAGACGCGCATGCTGGGGTCGGCCGGCCGGTGGTCAGATGGCGTGGGTGAGCTCGGTGTCGATCATAACCAGGCATGTTCGGGACAACCCTCTCCAGAGGGTCGAG
>NZ_CASGGV010000230.1:0-503 GCF_949319125.1 Frankia sp. Hr75.2
GTGCAACGTTCCTCATTGCGGCTGTAGATCGTTTTGCCGCCGGTGGGATGCTGGTCGGGAGGCGGTCTTTCATGCCGAAGTTGTTGTATGCCCGCTCTCCCGTGGACGCGGAGGAGGAGCGGAAGGTCCGGAAGCTGGCCGGGGCGCGGCATGCTCCCGGTGACTGGACCATGCGGGCGAAGATGATCGTGGCCAGCTTGTGGGGTGCCAGAAGTCGGCTTGGGCCCGTGAGCTGGGCTGATGCGACGGTGCGGCGGCCGGCATGATGGTCAGCCATGTTCGTACGCCTGCTCTATCTGATCTTCGTGCGGGTGTGTGGCTGGCTGGTTCTCCTCGGTCGTTCGTCGGCGTCCAAGGACATCGAGTTGCTGGTGCTGCGGCATGAGGTCGCGGTGCTGCGTCGTACCCAGCCGAAGCCGCGGTGGGACTGGGCGGACCGGGCGGTGCTCGCCGCACTGATCCGGCTTCTCCCCAAGGCACTGCGAGCGCACCGGCTGGTCACT